>JAUSGP010000022.1 GCA_030674415.1 bacterium
AAGCCCAGGAATGTCAGCTAGGATTAGACCATAAAAGCTTCCTAAGGATGGCTCAAGAGTGGTAAAGGGGAAGTCACCCACCTTCGACTTCGCTGAAGTCAAAGCATTTAAAAGACTCGATTTGCCGGCATTCGGCAAGCCTATTAGACCAAGATCAACCAGGAGAAGAAGCTCAATTTTAAAGTCCGCCTCCTCTCCCTCTACGCCCGGCGTCCATTCCTTGGGAGAGATGTTGGTCGAGCCCTTGAAATGTTCATTACCGAGTCCACCTCTTCCCCCCTTAAGTAAAAGCGTTCTCTCTCCGTCTTCCAGAAGCTCGATGACATGACCTGTAGTAAGGTTTGTTAGCCTTGAACCAACTGGGAACTTGATCTCGATTTCCTTCCCCTCCGGACCCTGGCGAGTATTCTTAGCTCCATCTTCCCCAGGTTCAGCTTCAAAAGACTTTACGGATTTGTAGGCCGAAAGAATACCGATATCACGCACAGCCAGAGCATAGACATCACCTCCCTTGCCTCCGTTACCTCCAGAGGGTCCACCAGAGTCCTTGCCCTTCTCCTGGAGCCAGCGCACCACCCCGTCTCCGCCCCTGCCAGCCTTCAAATGTAGAGTTAGTTCATCTATAAACATATATCCCCTACTTTACCACATCTTCCCTTACATATTAATTCCACGACCGCTTAATTATTATGTAGATAGGTTATAATGTAGTCATGGGAAAATTGGAAGAAGAGAACAGAAAAATAGTCCGGCGGACAAAGTTGCAGGAAGCCATTCTTGTCACTATTGCCTCCAGCGGCCGACGCGGCTCTTCTGCGCTAATTCCGGAAGTCTTAAATTCCCTACTCAAACTTGATATCCCCTCATCTGTTAGAAAAAGTGAGGTGGTACGGTCGACAGCCAGTCGTCTGACCAAAAAAGGGCTGATTAAATTTGAAAACAAACACTACTCTCTGACAGAGGTGGGGGAAGAGATTTTGGAACACTGGCGGCGAGCAGACTTCAGTATTAAGAAGCCACGGAAATGGGACAATAAGTGGCGCATTGTTATTTTCGACATCCCGGAAAGGAAGCGAACAGTGAGAGATGAGATTAGACAAATTTTTATAGAAGCGGGATTTGTAAAGTTGCAAAATAGCGTCTGGGTATATCCCTATGACTGCGAGGATATCATTGGGCTCCTAAAGACTGATTACGGCGTAGGTAGAAACGTTCTTTATATAATTGCGGACCAGATCGAGAATGACAAGTACTTGCGTGATGAATTCGGGCTTTTACATTAATTCTTCTTCCTCTGTTACCCCTTACATACATTATAATTCCACGACCGCTGAATTATTATGTAGTGTTATTTTGAATGCGAAAAAATCTGGTACGGCTAGGAATTCAAAGCGATTTCCGCAAGCGCTATTGCGCCTTCTTTAGATTTGGCAGCGGCCATAAATAAAGCTCTGTGACAAAAAAGAGCATCCGATACTCCAGTCACTTTTTGTAATTCTTCATCTTTTAACCCCGCCCAACTTTCTGGTAAAGGTTTTCTCGAAACATAGGCATCATCCTGAATGGCGGACAAAGACCACTTACCATCTGGTCTTGGATGAATAGTGTAAAGCACTTCCAGTTTTTGTCTTAAAACATCCCCCCAACCAGCAAGGTCTTCTGTCATTACGACCAAGCGCTTGTCTCTACTTTCATTAAAATAAGAGAGGACCTTGCTTTCATCATTTATTAGCTTTTTAGCGATAGATATTTCGCGCGCAAGAAGATCTTTAGCTATAACCACGGCATTCATAAAAGCTTTATAAAGATGCTCAGGATCACGAGACTCTACATATGAATTGAAGAAATCTACCAATCTGTACTGTCTAACTCCTTCAAATTTATCTACCGCAGTAACTACTCCATTATCATTAGCGTCTATAGCCTGCACTAATTTTCTCTCAATAATCTCTGCTTCTTTTTCCCCTCCTGCAATTTTTTCCCCATATTCTTTCCAGACTAGCCCAAATGAAGCATAAGGAATACCATTTTCTCTGACCCCAGCCCCACTAGGCTGATGATGGTCAAATAGATGTTTAGCTGGATCATATTGCATTCCAGTATCGACAAGATAGTCGGCTGTAGCCTGAACTTCGGGATCTCTACTTCTTATCACTTCAGCCTCGCCTATAGCAAGAAGGAGAGTCGCTACCGCAAACACATCATCAGCATGAAATCTACTATCGTGTGTGACGATTTTTGTCATCTGTATTATTAACGTGACTGATAAATCTTATTTGACCAGGCGAGAAGTAAGATAAAAAGAGCGATGGTAAGCGACATGGTTGGTATGGTGATGTAGCCGAAGGCGTAGACGTAGATCTTCGAGCAAGCTCCACCAAGAGCCGTGCAGGGCAAGATGGAGGTGCCACCCCAGTAGACATATGAATGATAGAGCGCGAGAATGCCAGCAAATGTAGCTAACGGCACAGCATAGCTGAAGACTCCTCTGTCGTGTTTTTTAAAGAACGCTACCGCGAACAAAACAATCATCGGGTAAAGAGCGATTCTCTGCCACCAGCACAGTACGCATGGCGGGAAGCCGATGATATTGGAATAGAAAAGACTGCCACCGACAGCCACGACGGCAACGAGAAGTCCTAAAGAGACAGCATTCTTACCCACCCAATGCGTAACCTCGCGTCCCCATGATTTCCGGAAAACAATGCTCAAGAATACGATCACAAGAACGATGTGCGATAACAAAACGGTAAATGGCAAAGCTTGGGCAAAAAGATTAGACATATTATTCGGTCGCTACCGGAATCTGGCAGCTGGTAAGCTCGCTTAATTTTTCAAGAGAGACTTCCCCGGAGAGAACCGTACCATCAGGAAACTTCCAAGTCGGATAGCCCGTCACGCCGGCATCCTTACAGATCGGCAACTGGCTATTACCATCGGGCGTCGAGCACTCGACATAAGGCAGGAGTTTGGCCGAGGAACCAAACATGGCCTTCTGATTCTGGCAATGTGGACACCAGAAGGCCCCGTAGAATGTCGCTCCGCTATCCTTGATACAAGTGGCGAAGGAGTCAAGCTTACCTCTGCGACCGGGAGTTCTGACTAGCCACACCAATCCCCCCACAACCAACAGAGCGACCAAAAGCCAAACTAATTTCTTGATAGACATGTTAATTATTTATGGTGAGCCTGTCGAACCATTATAAAGGAAAGAAAGCCAGCTGGACAGACTTTCGGTGCCGAGGCCCACAATGAGCAGTGTGAGTATCATGCGGATGGTGAAGCCGACGGTAGTTAAGATGAGGTAAGGTAGGAAACGCATTCGTAACACTCCCGCCGCGATGTTGAGCGGTAAAGAAGGCAAGACGGGCAGACAGCGCAGAAGTAGGAAAACGAGTTCGTCGTACCAAGCGCCACTGAAGCGGGAATTGACCTTCTCCACGTCACTCCAGGAAAAGCGCAGATGTCTTCCCCACTTATGGATGGCCGGTTTGCCACCGATATAGGAAATGAGATAGACGGGAATAGTACCCAGAGCGCTGCCGACCCCGACCGGTATGGCTACGAAGACGAAGAGCTTCGAGAAAAGAGCTGTGGAAATAGAACCATCAAGAAAAACGAGTTGCCCCGACAAGACCACCGCGTATGGGAAGAGTCCTAAGAGCTCGTTTAGAAATGAGGAGAAGAAGAGAATGATGCTATTGTCCAGATTCGGATTCAGCACCATATCCTGAACTACCTGCATGACGCTAAGAGCTGGCTCCATGGCATTTTTTGAACTTCTTACCGCTACCACACCAGCAAGGATCGTTTCTACCAATTTTTACCGAAGGCAAATACTTCGTGGAAAAAATGTCACGGACCGCGTCGGCGGGAGTGGAGCGTGCGTCTTCACCAGAAGACGATAGCGCGTTTTTTCCAGGAATATTTGCCGCAGTAAGAGCACTAACATCAAGCGCCACGATAAACTCTGCGATCTGGCGAGCGATGGAGGCTTCCATGTCTCTGAAGAAGCGTAGGCCGTCCTTCTTGTATTCAATGAGCGGATCGCGCTGGCCGTAGGCACGCAAGTTAACCGAACCACGCAAATACTCCATCATCTCCAAGTGATCCACCCAGAACATATCGACAGTCTGGAGGATAACTCTTTGTAAAACATTGACCACATCCTGGTTGTCAAAGGGTACCTTTGACAAGTCGGCACCTGTCTCAGTTAGATATTCCTGAATATCTTCTGCAGAACCCATCAGAATTTTTCGGCGTTTGCCGTAAATAATTCCGCGCTGGAAGTTAAGCACGTCGTCGAATTCGAGCACATGTTTCCTAGCGTCGAAGTTGAAGCCCTCTATCTTCTCCTGTGCTTTCTCGAGCGAATTGGTGATAAGTTTATTCTCGATCGGCTCATCTTCGGGAATGTTGAAGCGGCCCATCATCGATTTAATAGCATCAACGGCGAAAATTCTCATCAACGAATCCTCGAGCGAAACGAAGAACTCCGTCTCGCCCGGATCACCCTGGCGGCCAGCGCGGCCGCGCAACTGGTTGTCGATGCGACGCGCGTCGTGACGTTCGGTACCGAGAACGAAGAGACCACCCAAGGACTTGACCTTCTCATATGCTTCAGGCGTCGAGGGATTACCGCCTAGCTTAATGTCGACGCCACGGCCGGCCATGTTGGTGGCGATAGTCACAGCACTCTCCTTGCCGGCCTGCGCAATGATTTCGCCTTCGCGCTCGTGGTTCTTGGCGTTGAGCACCTCGTGCTTAATGCCGTCATTTTTGAGATACGCGGACAAAAGCTCATTATGCTCAATTGAGACCGTACCGATGAGTACCGGCTGGCCCTTCTCGGTAAGCTCCTTGACCTTCTTGGCTGTTGCCTTCATCTTGCCGGCCAATGTTTGGAAGATTAAGTCACCATGATCAGCTCTTGCGACCGGACGATGGGTCGGGACGACATAAGTCTCCAAGCCGTAGACTTTATAAAATTCTTCTTTAGAAGTAAGCGCTGTGCCTGTCATACCAGATAAAAGACCGTACATACGGAAGTAATTCTGAAATGTGATGGACGCATAAGTCCGACTCTCGTCTTTGATCTTAACCCCTTCTTTGGCCTCTATAGCTTGGTGCAAACCCTCTGACCATCGTCTACCGGGCTGTAGGCGGCCCGTGAAGGCATCAACGATGGTAATCTCATCATCCTTGGCTACGTACTCCTTATCTTTATGATAGAGCGCCTTGGCCTTCACCGCGGTTTCTAGATGGTGAACATATCTCACTCCCCCTTCGGCATAAATGTTTTCAATACCAAGGAGCTTCTCGGCTTTTCCAATACCTGAATCTGTCAGAGAAACGGCGCGCAATTTCTCATCAACGGTAAAATCGGTACCATCTTCAAGAGATTGCACAATTTTAGCGAAGCGGGTGTAGAGTTCCCCAGCCTGACCGACATTACCAGAAATGATAAGCGGGGTGCGCGCCTCATCTATGAGAATAGAGTCTACTTCGTCAACGATGGCGTAGTGATAATCCCTTTGGGAAAGTTGTTCTTTATTATAGAGAAGATTATCGCGCAAGTAGTCGAAGCCGAATTCGTTGTTGGTGCCATAAGTAATGTCAGCTCGATAAACTTCCTGCTTGCTGGCCGGCCTTAAGAATTCGTGAACGACCTTGAAAGAGCCGAGTTCATCGCGCTCTTCATCTTTATTCAAATGAGCCGGATCATAAAGATAAGATTGCGCGTGATTGAGTATACCTACTGTTAATCCCAGATAATCGTAAATCTGACCCATCCAGACACCATCTCTTCGTGAGAGATAATCATTAACGGTCACTACGTGCACTCCTTTGCCTTCAAGCGCTTTTAAATACGCCGGTAGTGTCGCCACCAGAGTTTTACCTTCACCAGTCTTCATTTCCGCAATACCACCGTTGTAGAGAGCCAGTCCGCCAAGAAGCTGAACGTCGAAATGTCGTTGTCCAAGTGTACGCTTGGTCGCTTCGCGAACCGCGGCAAAAGCTTCTGGCAAAATATCGTCAAGCGATTCACCGGCAGAAAGTCGGTTTCTAAATTCCACAGTCTTATCTTTCAACTCTTCGGCGGAAAGTTTCTCAAAGTCGGGCTCGAGTACATTGATACGCTCAACAATAGGCCGCCAGCTAGACAGCTTTTTCTCTTCCGGAGAACCAAAAAGACTCTTAAATAAGGCCATTTCCGCACTATTTTACCACACTTCGACTCGCTAGGCTCGCTCAGTGTAAATACAAAGAAAAAGCACTCCTTGCGGGGGTGCTTTTTCTTTGGGAACAAAGACTATGCTCGCTTCTTTGAAGACTTTTTCTTCTTAGCTGCTGGCTTTCTCTTTGCTGCCTTCTTTTTCTTTGCCATAATTTATTAACCTACAACTTACAACCTACGACTTACAAAAATTCTTTGTATCCTGTTGTTGGTTGTTAGTAGTCGGTCGTTGGTTAGTTAGTAACGTCTGTCGCGTAAAAACATTTTTAAAAATATTCTCCGCGGCTTGTATTAATTATCGTACGTATGCACTTTGCATACAATAGTATAAACGTATTACATGTGGATAACTTTCACACCGAAAATTATTTTCGTAATTTTATTTTTGAAAATAATTATAATTCTCAAACAGAGAAAAGTTAAATTTCTCCGTTTCTAATTCGCCTAATGTATTCTTCCATCTCTTGTCTGTGGTCAGGAGAAATTTCTCCAACATACTGGAGAGTGTCTATGGCTGCCTGGTCATTGCCGTTATTGATATAAACATTGGCTATCTCAAAATAGATCTGCTGTTTGCCCGGCATAAGCTCTCGAGCGCGTTCCAGGTAGAAAAGAGCCTCATCGAAAGCGCCGGTTGAGGAAAGAAAAGACCCCGCCATAAGCTGGACCTTGGCATCAACGGGATAATCCTCTGCTTCTTTTATTACCGCTGATTTTACAAAAGCATAAAATTCATTCTTTTTCTCAAGCGACAACGAGCTTTGGAAAATGACAATGGAATTCACTGACGTGTGCTGAACAACTTCTTGTCGCCCGAGTGTTGACGTGTAATAGGCTTTTTTGAAATTAGTGCCAGCTTTCTCGAATTCCTGAAGCTGGATAGATTTAAGCCCTTCAATCAGAAAGCTGTTGCCTATAATTGGCTTGATATTGACGAAGTAAAGAGAAAGAACGAGGAAGATCCCTATTAGAGGCAGGGCAATTCTCTGTGCATAGAATTCTCCGATTGGTTTAGTCCAGAGCGGCTTATCTGCATTCCTAAAATGAACATATGAGAGAAGTGAGAAGAAGAGAATATAGCTGACCAAGTGGTCGAAGACGAAGAAGTTGTGGAAGAAGTAAGCCGCTAAGAGCCCTGTGAGGATCGAACGCTCGATATGAGAAAAGTCATTCTTGGACCGCCAAACAAGATAGAGAGTAATTATATACAAGGATAAATAGCTCAGGGCCCCCAATAGACCAGCCCCTACCAGCCAGTCGAGATAAGCATTATGGGCGCGGTCAAACCATGGCTCAAGCCGATACATCTCCGGAACATAATTCTCCTGAAAGACATAAATGAAATTTTCTTGCCCCCAGCCCAAGAGTGGGCGCTCTTTAAAGCCTTCGATAGCCATGGGCCAGACGAAGGAACGCCCGCCACTCTTCAATTCTTCGGTGGTAATGCTTGAGAAACGTGAGAGCACCGGACTCTCACGGACAAAATCGGTATCTTTCAGCAAAAAGAATCCACCGATTAACACCACTAGTCCTGCGAAAAGAGAGAGGCTTGCCAATCTTACCAAACGATCCTCCCTGTTCTTGAGATTAAGCAAGGCTACGACAATGAGACCTCCTAGAAGACCGAGGATCGCCCCGCGCGTAGCCGTGTTGTAGAGGATGATAGCTTGGCCGATGATTAAGAACCCGTACGTCCAGCGCATAGCGACATCCTTGTAAGATCTGTATAAAAAGAGTGCTGCAATAAAAATATGGATAAGCATGTAGACCGCCAGATATGTCGCGTTGCCGAAGGTGCCGTCCACGCGCACTCCTCCTTGATGAATCGTAACGGATCCAGCAAGTTGCAAGAGCACGTAAATAACCATTAGGGTGGAGGCGGCAAGGGAGGTATTCCACCACCTTTTCCAGTCCACTTCACGAAAAACCGAACTGATTACTACAAAGAATGCGCCGAGATGCAAAAGAGAGATGAATCCCTCCATACGCTCGAAGTTACTCCAGAAACTTCTTACCGAATCAACGCTGAAGATATTTGCGACTCCTGTAATTACCAGAAAGATAGCCACGGCATATAGAACTGGTGATTTCTTCGGACGGCACCCCTTATCAATTAGAGCAAGAATCACCCACGCGGCAAAGACAATCTCAACAATGATTCTAAAGGTGAAAGCCTTGGTTGTGATGAACGGAAAGAAAAAGGAGCTGTAAACAAGAAACGGGATAAACGGCACGGCAAAAAGGCCCGCAAAGATGATCGCCTTAAGCATTTGTTTATTCATGAGCATTATCCTATCATGATACTCGTATATGCAAAATCTGCGCAATCAGGCCTACCAATGGCTCCGTTTAAGCGAGAGTTTCTTCAAAACCGACATGATCTACTTGGCCAAGGGCGGTTTTTGGCTCACTATTGGATACATTGTCTCCGGCCTAACCGGTCTCGCCCTGTCAGTAGGATTTGCCAATCTTGTGCCGAAAGAGGTTTTCGGTCATTACAAATTTATACTTTCTTTAATCGGATTTATTGGGGCTTTTTCCTTGATTGGCATGGGTACAGCTGTTACCCAATCAATATCCAGAGGATTTGAAGGATCGTTATCATCTGGTGTACACACATCCCTCAAATGGGGAATCATCTCGATTATTATTTCTCTTATAGGAACTGGCTACTACACCATCAACGGTAACTTGAGTCTCGCTTTCTCTCTTCTTATAGCAGGTACAACTTCTCCTATTATTTCCGCATTGACTCTTTACGGTTCTTTCCTTAGTGGCAAAAAGGAGTTTCAGACTAGCACAATTTATAACATAGCGAGAAGCATCCTGCCTGTTGTCTTCATGCTTTTTATCATGATAGTTTCCAAAAATGAAGTTTTAATCGTGGCAGCTTATTTCCTCTCTATTTTAGCAACCGCCGCCTATTTCCACTGGAGGACAATTAAGAAATACCGACCCAACCACAACACTGACCCAAGTATGATCCCCTACAGCAAGCATTTAAGCGCCATGAATGTAGTTGGTACTATGGCGGAATATTTAGATAAGATACTTATCTTCCACTTCTTTGGTGCAGCGCAATTGGCTATATACTCATTCGCTATCGCCATACCCACCCAGCTAAGGGGCTTCAACAAGGTGTTCGGCACTTTAATATTTCCTAAAGCAAGCAATACGCCCATTCCCATTCTTCAGAATACATTACCGAGAAAAGCGCTTTTAATGTCGTTCGTGGCAATAATCGGAGTAGTGGCCTACTTTTTTATCTCCCCCTATATTTACAAGATATTTTTCCCGCAGTATATCGAATCCATTAGATTTTCGCAGATCTACGCGCTAACCTTTCTTGTCATTCCAGCTATGCTCTTCAACCAGTCACTCCTAGCTCACCAGAGAAAAAGGGAGCTTTACATCACGAAAGTAACTGTCCCTATTATAAAAATAGTGATGCTTTTAATTCTCCTGCCGATTTTTGGAATCTGGGGGGCAATCACATCGCTCTTAGCAACTCAAATGCTTCAGTTTGCTCTGATGGTAATACAGTTCAAGCGTATCTAAACTTTTTTATTCTTACAAAAGAAAGTCATGAAATTTCCATAAAATGGAGGGGAGATTGTGTTGGTGTTAAATAACTTCATTAGATTCTCTTTGGTAAAAAATCGTGTTTTAAAGAAAGGATATTCAACGCGGAAAATCTCGAAATCATTATCCCTCAAGAAACGATGTATGGAATCGTTGGAAAACAAACTGATGTGAGTTTCGTCATGTAATAGACGATAGTTTTCTCCAAATAACCGAGCGCAACCAGAATCGAAATCCGGTGTTCCTAAGATGAGAATACCGTCTGGCTTTAAAATGCGTTTTATATTTTTAATCTCTTCTTCCGGCTTCTCCATATGTTCTATGACATGGTGTATAAAGATGACGTCAAAAGAATTGTCTAGATAAGCACTTGCTGAAAGCGGTCCTTCAAAAATCTTGCCGTATTGCTGTGCAAAAGTGGCGGCTGTTTTTGAAAGTTCAATACCATGCTTTTCCCATGCCTCTGGTAGAGCTGATAACAACCAACCAAGTCCGCAGCCAATATCCAAAACCTTCCCCGGAGGAAGCGTGTTGAGATAGGTGACTGCATAGTTAATATCACTCAAAAATAAATCTCTTTCCTCAAGACGATTTCTTTCTTTACCATCAGGATCAACTATAGTGTTCCAGTATGATTCTTCGTAATTTGCCTTCTCTGCTTTCGGCAATGATACGTAATACTTTCCTGATTGATAAAGAGAACGAACTTCTTTATTTATATCCATGCACTAGTAGTATAACAACAAAAATGGGCCCCGTGCGTTGTCGCACGGAGCCCGAAAGAACCAGGAAATCACACCGCTTGTGCCACCCGCCGGAGCTTCTTCTTGATGGGAATCTCCTTCGGATGAAGTGTCTTCTTGCCATCCCCCATCGCGGATTCAACCGCTCGGATGTCCCGGACCAGACGCTTGAGCCCTTCTGGCTGCAAGCTCGCCGGCTGGTCGGAGCCGAACATGGCAAAATCTAGCGTGATGTGGCGCTCGACCACGCAAGCGCCGAGAACCAGAGCTGCGATAGAAGGGTGGACGCCTCGCTCGTGTCCGCTGTAGCCAACAGGCACCCTTAGGAATCTCTCCTTGAGGGTCCTGATCGCGAGCAGGTTGAGGTCGGCATCTTCAGCCGGGTACATCGAGACCGCGTGTAAAAGGACGAGGTCGTCACTCCCAAGCACTTCGACGGCGTGCTCAACTTCCGCCATCGTCGACATCCCCGTGGAGAGAATGACAGGCCGCCCCTTGGAACGAACGTGACGAAGAAGATTGTCGTCCGTGAGGCTCGCCGAGGCCACCTTGTAGCAAGGTGGTCGGAAAGACTCCAGAAAATCAACGCTGCCCTCGTCCCAAGGGGAGGCAAACCAGAGGATACCCCTTTCCTTAGAGAAGATGTCGATTTGGGCATAATCATCGAACCCAAACTCGAGGTGGCGCTTCAGGTCGCCATTGGTCGTGCCGAAGGGGTGCTCCCGCGGTACAGCAAGCTCCTCCGGTGAATAGACTACGTCGATCGTCCGCTTCTGGAACTTGACTGCATCGCATCCTGCATCAGCGGCGAGATCGATGAGCTTTCTCGCGATGTCGACATCACCGTTGTGGTTAATGCCGATCTCGGCAACCACAAAACAAGGGTGGCTGTCGCCCACAAGGCGTCCGCCAATCAGCACTTCAGGCATGGAACTTCTCCTTTTGGAGGATAGCAAAAACACTATCTCTAGCAAACAGATTATCACATTCCTAAGATAATGTAAAGTGGTTCAGCTCTTAACCACGTAATACTTTTTCATCTCCGGATAATACTCTATTTTCTCTGGCCGATCCTTGAAATATTCATCGACAGCTTGAGTGCACCCCGGCCACTTATCAATAGTGCCGCTCCCGTACTCTGGGCGATTGGGGAAATCTTTGTATTCATCAAAAAGGACAATGCCTCCCGATACAACCTTGGGAAAGAGGAAGTTTAGGGCATCTCGATATCCCGCATAGAGATCCACATCTATATGGAGAAAGGCGATCTGGCGGTCAGGAAATTCAGGCAAGGTTTCGTTTAAAAACCCTTTTGTAATTAGAAAATCCAAATCAGGAAATGTTTTAAGAATCTTCGATTCTTCGAGCCGCGTCCGCACAACCTCTTCGGCTATCTTCCATTCCCCTTTTTGCGGATCACGCGGAGAAACATCTCGCGGATCTGGTTCAGGAAACCCTTCAAACGAATCGAACCCCAATAAACGCCTTTTAGGCGCTGCATTTTCGCTCCCCACCAGATACGCCAACATAGTGAAAGTATTCCCCTCTCCGATACCACACTCAACAACATCACCTGGCACATTCGAAATTCTACTAAAAAGCGTTAGAAAGTAGCGAAATTGCTTCATCCACCCGACTGGTACTGGATGAGGAGTGGTCCATTGTGTTGCTTCTTTGATATTCATTATTTTTTTTCTCGCCTTTTTAAAATCTGTTCGGCAAGCCACAACTGATTTTCACTATCGATCTGTATAGAATCTTCTTCGCTCATGAGAACTGCGGTCACCTTTCCATCCTTTCCACCAAATCGGTTTTTGGTTTTCTTGAATAACTCCGCTTTGGTGATATAAAACGCTCCATTTTCTTGATACGGCAGCTCCATGTCCTGTCTCATAGGCCTGTTTGCTGGATCGTGTTTCGGCACAATCAAACCATCTTCGCCTTTCGTCCACTCAAATTCGTATGTATCGGGGTAAAACACGGTAATGCACGTATCAAACTTATTGCTATCAATTACTTTAGATACAGCCTCCCTTATGACCTCTTTACTTAGAAGTGGCGAGGTGCATTGTATCAGAACAATATAATCCGGATGATAACCTTGTTTCTCAACCACTTCAAGAGCGTGGCTCATGACCGACTCATTTGTAGCAGTATCACTCGCTAATTCCATCGGGCGATCAATCACTTCGCCCCCGAATTTTGATACTATCTCTTTAATCTCTTGATCTTCAGTCGATACAACCACGCGATCAATGACGCCGGATTCTAAAGCTGAAGTCAAGGTGTGCCAGACAAGAGGTTTGCCATTAATCAGGCGAATATTCTTACGTGGCACACCTCTGCTACCACCACGAGCCGGGATGACGGCTAAAATTTTCGATTTTTCCATCACTTACGATTGAATTTACAAATCAAAAGATACCACTTAATAAGTAAACTAGCAAGAAAAAAGCCTCGCCCCGACGAATCGAGAGCGAGGCCTTGTAGCTAGCTAGTACGCACTCTCCGGCTCGCCGAAGAATGTTTGACGATACTCTGCCTGAAGCGTATGGAGAAGCGCGTCCCCTTCGGGTGTTTCGGCTTCAGCACGCTCTATTTCAGGCCAGCGCTCTTCAGGGAACTTCACGTAGAGAGCGAAGACGCGCCGGAACTTTCTGACTTCAGATGGCAGGAACTGTGGCATGTCGAGGATGGACTCTTCGGCGTTGCTCGGAGCAATCGCGTCCGGGTCCATAAACCCGGCCTTGACCGCCATGTCCCGCGCCACCGTACCGTAGTAAGGAGTGAAAATCGAGCAGCTTGTAGTGTCCGCAAGCGGGAACCGGCGGTTGAGCCTGACCGTCTCCATAGCGATCTCCCGCGTTTCGTGCGGGTATCCCACCATGTTGTTGGTGCTGAAGGTCACCCCCATGTCAGCCGTGACTTCGAGTGCTCGCACCGCTTCATCGTTCGAAAACTCCTTTGCCAGTATCTGCTGGCGGAAATGCTCATCCCCGTTCTCGATACCGAAGGCGATGCGGTGAAGTCCTACGTCTTTGAGCTTCTTCAACCGCCAGTCTGTGATGGTCTCAACCCGCGTCTGCACCCAGAATGGCAGACCGATGTCCTTATAGATTTCGCAGAATTCGTCGAGTTCACGCTTCGACATAGCCAGAAAAGTATCTGCCCAGAAGAAGTTGTACTCGACGCTATGGACATCCCGGTAGTACAAGAGCTCTTCACGAACTCTCACCATTGACTTCTTGCGAACAAACTTCCGGTCCGGCATGTCGAACATGGTGTTCTGGCCCGGTGAGTTGCAGAAGGTACAGCGATAGGGGCATCCCCGCATCGTCTCCACCGGAGCCATACTGTAGAGCTTCCCCGCCATTGGCCGAATGAGTCGTTCAGGGTCGAAGAGTCCCAAGTCGAAATCGACCGGGTTCTCGTCAAGGTTGACGAGTTTTGGCGGCTGGTTCTTCCTCACCATACCGAACCGGTCGCGATAAGCGAGACCAGGGACATCGTGCCAGTCCTCTCCACGCTCCATCTTGTGACAGAGCTCTGGGAGCGGCACCTCTCCCTCTCCAACACAAACGATGTCGATCTCAGGAAACGACAACGCCCGCTCTGGAGTGAAGGTGGCGAAGACGCCGCCAAGGATGACGGGCATCTCACGATGATCATGACGCTCGATGTGCTTGAGCACTTCGATACCGAGGAGAAAAGTGCTCTCGGTCGACGACATCGCAATGAGGTCTGGCTGGAACGAATTAATCTTGTCGTTCAGATCCTTCCAGATGTCGCGACCGGTGCGCATGAGCTCGCGATGCTCCGATGGACGCACCACGAGAAAGTGCTCGCTGATCTTGTCAGAGTCTCGTGAGAGATCGAGGCCGTAGTCGGTCGTATCGAAGAGGTCGACCTTGAAGCCCTGATTCTTGAGAATCCGCGACAGGAGAGTGATGCCGGGCGGAATGAGGCTCTCGCTCCGGAAATTCGGATAGACGAAAAGCACCTTAAACATGGAGTTTCCCTTTCTAGAGAAGCTTGTCTGGAACTAGTCTGGCGCTAATATACTATTATTTTTAGATAATATCCAATTCTTTAATCAACGCGGAAATGATATTTTCAGTACTTTCCGCCTTGGTAAGCAGGGACATCCTAGCGCTCATGGGTTGGATGTGGCCATGGAAAGATACTTGGTCGAAACTGGCAAGAAAACGAGTAGCATCATCTTCTGTAACAGAAATTTTATTTTCATCAATGTCCTTAAGAATTTTAGAGCACATCTCTACATTATCAATCTTAAAGGCACCAGGAGCATCTGTATACCAAGCATGGCCAAAAACGAGTGCCGGCTTACCTCGTAATACTGCCTCGAGGCCAGCCCGACCAGAAACTATTCCTATGGCAGATGAATTATCAGTAAGATAATTGCTATCAGTATAAGCAGGCACAAGCTGAACATTTTTTAGCTTGGCAATTTTTTGATAATAACCTTTATACCTAGCATCATTGTATTCTGGAAAATTACTCTCATGCCAACCCTTAGACCACTGAAATATATTCTCTTTGACATAGACAACCCACCCAGGAGGCAAGGAAGCGGACAAGATTTCAATCATTAGTATCTGGTCGGTAAATATTCCTCCCATGGGACTAGTGGAGCCTTCTGGTTGCCTATGGAGCGGGACGTAAACAAACTTCTTGGTTCGGTCAATCTGCGAAACTAGTCTTTGATACTCACGCCTAGGATTTGTAGCAAAGAATTTACGCACAAACTGGAATAGTTTAAAGAAAATCGAAAAATCTTTTATACTCTGGGCGATCATCTCCAGCCTTATAAGCATCCTCTTGCGGAAAGGAAACAGTTGCTGCTGTTTGGTAACGTAAGGAGGAATAAGTGCCTGAGTTCTATTTCTATGCGGCTCGTAATACTCTTTTATATCCCGGCTCAAATCATCGATAGTAAAGTTCCCCTCTTTATTTGATTGCAGAATTTGTTTTAAAGCAAGACTTGGCTGCCTATAGTCATGGTAAACAAGAATTCGGTCAGAAAGCCAGGTTTCGAAAAAGAATACGATTTTGATACCAAAAAGCTCTGCTAGAGAATAGACCACGAAATTTGACACGTTATGCGGATAAGCCCACAGAATTAGAACTTCGGGTTTGTACTCATTGAAAATACCGTGCCAATACCGAAGCATCTCATAGTAAAAATGTTTTTTCTCATCCACTGTTTTAGCTCTGACCTTCCTATTCATCATGGTCATAAGCACCGACTCGGCCTCATACAGCTTACCGATAATATCTTCTCCCACTGGAGGAAATTGAGAGTGGTCTATGCCCTTTGGAGGGACAATTTCCACCGCATCAGCTCTTCTGTGAAAGATAACATCTGGGATATCATTTTCTCCATCATCCTCTTCTCCAACACAATAAACTACATCCCATGATTTATCTCTCAAGGCGGTAACAATTTCCTTTATCTCTTGCTTAGTGCCATTCCATATTAGAAAAGCTCTGCGGTTAGATTTCATAAGTACAAGTCAGATTATCACTTTTTCAGAAGCACGACAAACCCCGCCGCAAAAAGCGTCGGCCAAATCTTATTAATAATTGGCACGCCCTTATAATAAAATATTTGATAATCTTTATAACCCAAAGCTTTGAGCCACCACTTGAGATCACGCGCTGTCCAGAACCTTAGATGCTCGCCCGGATAGAGCCTCCACTGCACCGGAAACCTGCCAAATAAAAGCCTTAATCTATGGACAAAAAAACCTGTATTGGGAAAAGAAAAGAATAGACCATTATTCATTCTGTCATAAACAACCTTGAGCATTTCTTCAGAATGTTCTATGTGCTCTAATATCTCGAACAGAACGGCATAATCCGCACGAGGAATATCTTTTAGAAACGCCACATCGGTTATATCCGCTTGGATTGATTCGAAACCGAATTCTTTCACACTTTGGAGTGCCAAGTTTGAGGTGTCAATGCCTATAGCATGCGAAACGACTCCGCGCTCTTTAAGATAATTGAGAATGGAACCATCGCCGCAGCCTAAATCTAGAAAAGAAGATTTGCCTTTTCCAACCAAAGCTTCTAGGACAAAGTTGGCCCTCGCTTTCTGCCAGTCGGAAAGCATCCCCAAATCTTTCCCTCGTTTATCTTTCCAATAACTGTCGTAGTCAGCGCTATTAAGGCTTAGAGGTGGGTAGAGAAACATCTGCTTCAGCCATTCTTTAAACTGGTACATGTTGTTTAATTATATCCCTTATACTACCGGCTAACTCCTTGTCATTATCGCCCAAAAGCTTCTTTCTCCTTGAAACAAGCGTTTCTTTGGAAGTTAAAGCGAGCTTGTTTATCGAATCAATATTTTTAACAAAGTCCGCCAGGCCATTCGTTACCATGCCTTCACCGTAATCGAGCGAGGTAATAAGAATACCAACAGGAATCATGTGCGCTACACAATCATATAATAGGCTTGAGTATGTCCCGAGCGCTAGGGAAGAGTTTTCTAGAGCCTCTTTAGTTGATTTCATGGCGATGATACGCTCTCCAGATTTCAGTCCATAAGCATCCATTTGCTTTTTTTCATCATGGTCTGGTCGAAGCTTAAGGATTACACGGGCATCGCTATTTTTGACAATCTCTTCTATATATCTCCTGACCTCCTCTTTAGGAGCGTCAGCTTCGTAAGGAATAAGAATAGAGATTTTAGGATCCTTAGCTTCCACAATCTCCACTTTTGGAAGATTTCCTCCTACAATTATCTCTTCCGGCTTAAAGTAAGTTCCCAAGCGCAAAAGCTCTCGCTTCCAATACTCGCTCCATACCAATAACGCCCTTGGGCGCATTATCTCTCCCGGTATATCGTTAGCCCGTAGCCAGCCTGTATGGTATTTAGTAAAGTGCCCGTGCTGAATACCGTAAGACGGGATGCCAGACAATTGAGCGGCAGTCATCAATTCTGAATAATGGCGAACGTCATCTATGGCAAATATGAGCTTCACGCCAGAAATCCGAAACAAAGCTTGAAATAAAATAATTCTTGCTTTGGAAATGACTCTTAACGCAATAAACTTTTCAACTTCCGACTTGATGAAAGAGTTACAGTCCAGTTTGCTCGTTATATTTTTCGCGCGCCGAGAGTACAGCCAGATGATTGGAGAAAGGATAAAAGTGATAGATTCCAAATACATGACCGGTCTCTTACGCTTGATAAAGTTTTTTACAGTCTCTCTGGTAGATAAGGTGTGAAAAATTTCGACATATTTTGATTGTTTTTCCGCAAGCGCTTCGTAAAGAGGCTCTAGACGCTGGTCATTCTGATAAGCTCCGCCAAGCTTATCAACTGAATATATAAGGATAGTCCTCCGAGATAACACCAGAAACGCCGCTGACATGAAAGAAATAGTGGTGATGGCGATGCCGGCAATCACCCATTTCAAAAATAAGACGGTGGAACCTATCATCTGGTCTTGACCAAGGGTCCAGTTCTTTGCGTCAGTCCACAATATGCCCTGGTAACTCTGCCAGAGATTCCAACCCCTCCATAAAAAAAGATTCCTTAAATCACCGTCTCTCTCGATAAGCTCATTTATCTCGTTTACTACAGCATATGCGCGGCTGTAATCTAGGTGATTAGTCATACAACATTCTTCCCAATAATATCGTGTATGTGTATCACGCCTTTAGGGCGATTGGTTTTATCAACTACGAAAAGTGCCGTAATATGATGAACCTCCATCACGCGAAGCGCCTCTTTTAAGCTTCTCCCGGCCTGTATTGTCTTGGGATTTTTCGTCATTATCTCTTTTGCCGTATCAAGAGATGGCTTGCCACCAGCCAATAACCAGCGACGGATATCTCCATCCGTAACTACCCCAAGAAGGCGGCCCTCTCTGTTCACTGCAGCTGTGATACCCAATTTTTTAAGAGACATATTTTTGAGCACTGCCTTGGTCGAGGAGGATTCCCTTACTATAGGCATGGACCGGCCTGTCTTCATTAGACTTTCAACTTTCGCAAGTTCGAGCCCCAAGGCGCCACCAGGATGAAATTTAGCAAAATGCTCTTTCGCAAAAACTTCTCTAGAGGTGAGTGAAGATGCAAGCATATCTCCAGCAACAAGCATCGCCGTGGTCGATGCCATGGGAGCGAGTCCTAAAGGAGAGCCTTCTTCTTTAACGGCAATACTTATCACGACATCGGCCAGCTTGCCTAGCCGCGAAAGTGACTTCCCAGTCACAGCAATAACAGAAACTTTAAATGCTTTTCTTAAATACTGACCAACTTTGATTATTTCTTCGGATTCGCCGGAGTATGAAAATGCCACTATTGTATCCCCATCCCGCACTATTCCCAAGTCTCCGTGGAGAGCATCCACCGGGTGGATAAAAACCGCACTCTGTCCAAGACTAGTTAAAGTGGCTGCGACTTTCATAGCGATAAATGAAGACTTTCCTACCCCCGTAGTAAGAAGTTTTCCTTTTGATTTGGCAATAAGCGAGGCGGCTTTTTCTATCGCTGGAAGCGCTTTACTAAGCTCTTTTATGGCATAAAGTTCCGCCGTAAGAGTTTTAAGAACCTCTTTTTTGGAGCCACGAGAAGACGACATGGCACCACCTTATCATATAATGTATAATCTTCACATATATGTGCGGCATCAATGGCTTTGCTGGAAAAGATGAAAGCCTCATAGCGGAGATGAATAGGCGTACTGCCCATCGGGGACCGGACTTTGCCGGTGTCTTTACGGACAAGTATGTCTCTCTTGGTCATAATCTGTTGTCTATCCGCGACGCATCGGATATCTCGCATCAACCGTATCGCAAGGATGCTTCTCCATGGATATTGCTTTTCAATGGACAGATTTACAATACGAGCGCCCTGCGATCAGAACTCGGAGAAGGAACAAAAGGGGTCGAACTCGATACAGAGCTCTTGTATCAGGCTATAGAAAAGTACGGCTGGGATTTCATCAACCATATCCACGGGATGTATGCCATCGCACTATACAATCAGGCCGAGCGAATAATCCGACTCTATCGCGATCCATCGGGGCAAAAACTGCTCTATTATTATTTTAAGGACGGCACTTTTATCTGGAGTTCTGAAATCAAGGGTATTTTAATCCACAAAGAAGTGGCACGGGAGGTGGACACGGGAGCTATTCTCACGGCGGTCAATATAGGCTACATTCCGGGAGAAAGAACTCTTTTCAGGTACATTCGCAAACTTAATTTATCTCAATTTGTCACCTTTGACATAAATTCGAAAACTCTTTCCAGCGATTATTTTCTTAGCGAAGCAGATCATTACTATCCGGATAATGTTTCTCTAGCGTTCACAAAACTGATAGAAGAGCACTTACAAAGTAAGCAGAAAATCGCGGTTAATCTCTCAGGAGGTATGGATTCGTCACTTCTGGTTCATGAGATGTCTCGCCTTGGTCACGAAATTCACTCCTACACCAATTATTTCGAAGAAGCCGGCGATAAATACAATACTGACGCTCTACTTGCCAGAAGATTAAGTAAGGACTACGGTACCGATCATCATGAAATTGTCGTAACTAAAAAAGCTTTCCTCGAAAATTTTATTGATAGTTACAGCTACATTGAGGAACCTAACTACAACATCACCTTGCCGGCATATTTACAAACTGCCAAAGTCGAGGGCGCTCTGGGAGATAGAAATAGAGTAGTCCTATCGGGAGATGGTGGTGATGAGATTTTCGGCGGTTATCCATACTATATGAGAAGTATTGAGATGAATCGTCAGCGCCAACTGTTAACCCCCTTCTTCTTCAATATTATAAAAAATTGGAGGAATAATAGCAGCTTCGATTTCGGCGACATGTTAGATCGATGGATTTTCTTCAAACGTTTCTACACTCGCTTTGCTCAGAAGAGCGATTCCTCCTTCCGGTCAATTCTTCGTGAATCGTCAGAAAAATTCATATCTCTTTATCAGCTCAAAGATGGTCCTGTTTATCCGCTTATGCTCCTGGATCGCCTTCTCTGGATGGGTGGAGAAAACTTTATCAGGAGTGATAAGTTATACATGAGCCAGTCTCTCGAGCTGCGCTCGCCCCTTTCTTACCACCCCTTCAGGCTCTACATAGATAATAAGCTCGGAGAGCAAGACTATATAGGGAAGAGTTCCAACAAGGCTTTTTTGAGAAAACATTATAAAGGTAAGCTGCCTGATTATATTGTGGAGAGGCAAGACAAATCAGGATGGCGATCTCCCATTGCCAGTTGGTACAATAAGGACTTCAAGAATCTGTTTATGGATATTTTACCAACACAAAGTGGGCCACTTATTGACTGGACTTCCATCCGCGCTAAAGTTGAGGAGACTCACGAGTGGCCAGGAAAATATATTCATTTATACTTATCCCTAGCAATTCTAAAAAAAGAGTTTAACTTAGACATATGAATACACTCTTCATCCAAGCGGACGAGCAACAACTCCTTGGCGCCAAAGTGGCAAAATTCGCTGTAGAAAAACACCTCAATAATAAAAGTTCTGTAGATATAAAGATTCTTAATGTGAGCACAATGCCGATATTCCTAAATCTTGTCGGAAAGACTTATTTGAGAAACGGCAGGATTCTCACTTATACTCTCGATGACCTCCAGGCCTTTACCTTGTCGCGCATAATGCCTCCTGAATTAATGGGTTTCCGGGGACGCGCAGTGGTCATTGATCCAGACGTCTTTTTCCTGGCGGATGTTAATGAGCTATTCAATATGGATATGCAAGGCAAAGCCATCGCTTGCACGCGTTATCACGAGAAAGACATGTGGGAATCAAGTCTGATGCTTCTTGATTGTGCCAAGCTCACCCACTGGAAAGCCAAGGAGATACTCAAGAAGTTTGTAGAGAAAGAGCTTGATTACCTTGACATCGTCCGCCTCCGCAAGGAAACTTCGATTCTGGAGATTCCGCGAGTGTGGAATAGCTTTGATAAAATTACTCCAGAAACCAAAGTACTGCACACTACCAAGCGCCTCACTCAGCCTTGGAAGACAGGCCTGCCGATCGACTTTACTCCAAGCCCGATGCCGAAATTCTTCGGCATCATTCCCAGAGAGCTTGTCCATAAGCTTCTCGGCAAATATCCCACCCATTATCTTCCTCATCCCAATAAGGAAGTCGAGGAATTTTTTATCGCACTGGTGCGCGAGACATACAAAGCTGGACAAATCACAGAAGAAGAGATCCGCACTGCTGTAGAGAAGAGGCATGTCAGAGCAGATCTCTTTGAGATTATTGTCTCCTGATGCCGCTCATGGCTCTGTCCACTACTTCAATAACCATCTCGGCACTAATTGCTTCGACTTGCCTCCTTGCTTCAGCCACATCGAGCACCCTGGTATTCATGATATGCATCACCGGAGCTTCCCTCTCCGCTATTACCCTCTTGTGCATCTCTCCTATCGGCGGCTGTTCCCTCTCATCCAATGGCCCGATTATATCGACAGTCGGGATATTAAAAGCTTCGGCAATATAGAGCGGGCCGGTATCCACGCTGACGAATAGCGAAAGTCCCTTAATTAAAGCTTTTAGTTCTTCTATAGAAAACAAGCCGGCGGTATCGTAAACATCTCGAGACTTAATTAAAGAAAGAAATTCTTTAGATTTGTCACTGTCAGAAGGTGCCCCGACCACGACCACTTTTGCGCCATGTTCTTTTATAAGATGTGCGGCTACGATAGCAAATCGTTCCACCGGCCATTCCTTTACCTTATTGCCGGCGGCCAGAGCCATACCGACTACAAAATCGTTCTCTCCTAATAAATGCTTACTGCGCCATTTTTGCACATTCTGTTTCGCTCCTTCACCCACACCCAACACTTTAGTCGTATCCTCTGTAACAATACCTAACGGCTCTAATAACCTTAGGCGCTCGCGCGGCGCATACGCTCCCATGGCAAATGGCTTAGTAATCACAAACTTCCTAATAATTTTATAGGGAATCGTCTCATAAGGAGTGTAGCCGCCGACCACCACTGGCACCGAAATGCTTTTGATCCCGGCAAGATAAGCGGCGGCTAATCCATGGAAATCTGGATTCACAATAGCCGCAAAATCAATAGCCCCGGCCTTAAGCAAATGCACCGTTTCAAAAAAATTCCTATCAAACGCGATATATTCGTCAACGTAAGGATGATGCGCCATGAGAATCTCGTTGCTCTTTTTCCCCGAGAGTAATATTTTGACATTGGGATAAAACTTTTTAGCCGCAGATAACATTGGGGTAGTGCAGACCATATCTCCTAACTGTGCTCTTTGGACTATAAGAATTTTTTTTGGCGCAGTCGGCTGAACTCTAGCCGGACCTGAAAAAGGCAACTTGAAAATGCAAAGAGTAAAGATGAATATATTTTTGAATCTTTCTGTATTGAGTATTTCTTGAATAGAATAAAGCGCCAAGACAATAAGAAATGGTTCTACGGGAAGCCTGTAGCGAGGTATAGATACTGGGCCAGTAAGAAGAGCTAGATACACAGCGCTTCCCAAGAAAACAAGAGTGTGAAAACGCGCTCGCTGGAAAAATATAGCGATGAATGCCAGGCTGGTTACTACTAATGCGAGCAATCTGTCCAGAGTCAGAAATGGCTGTAACATAAGAGTCTCCGCTATCTTTTTAACTTCTAAGTTGCGTACTAAACTTAAGAGGTTGGGCGAAGCCGAGTTAAGTCCAAAGTAATTTTGCACTTCCGATATTTGGATATGTAAGATGACATAGCGTAAACTGCTAGAAAGAAAGAACTTTGTGCTTTCAGCCAAATGAAAAGCAAGATAAGAAAACTTATTTTCTGCAATGACTCCTTTGGCAAGCTCGGTCAGAGCGTTTCCCTCGCTAAATAATTTTCCCTGGTCATTAGGAACTTGGTGAAGTTTTGCGCGATAGGAAACCGTTTCTGGAGCATCAGCTCCGAAACGAGACTCCAGATAAAGAGCAGCATTATAATGAGCAAGATTATAAGGCCCGATAGTAGAAAGGGAGAATGAACCACCAACAACTTTATTGCGCAGCATCCACGGACCAGTGGTGACAAGAAATCCTATAATCAATATGGCGAGACTTTTAACTGTGTTTTTCCATACATTCCCTTCTTTATGCCATTGGTAAAATAAAAACGGCAAAAGAAAAAAGAGATAATACAGCGCTACTGGGCGGATAAGAGCTGCCATACCCAACGAGAGCCCTGAAGCAAGAATAGTTTTATAGTTGCGTTCCTGTTTGAAAAAAGAGAGCCAAACCGAGAGCACTAGAAAGAAAGTAAATGGTATTTCTCCAAACGTTCCGATAGCATGGAACACCGCTCCGGGTGAGAGAGAAAAGGCCAACGCGGCAAGAATAGCTAACCGAGGGAGAAGAAAGCGGCGCGCTATCCAAAAGGTCAGCACGGCCAAGAACCCCGAGAGTATTATGACTATGAATGACGCCAGGACAAAACCTCCGCTCATCAATTTCGAAAAGGCCAGGAGCGCCGGATACCCAGGAGTACGGAACACTTCCGGAGTCTTGCCGTCAATGCTGAAAACGTGGTGTGTCACCAGGCCGTCAGCCAAGAGCGCGTAGCGTGGGCCATCTTGTCCGTACACGGGGAAATGGTAGGTAGAATCAGCGTCTAGATCACCGTAGGAACGATCCACATGCCAAAAAATACCGAACCATATCGAAAGAAAGGCAAAGACTACTACGAAAATAATGCTTTCGACTTTATAATTCGTAGGCAATAAATCTCTCATCTTCATAGATTTTTTCTAGGAAAGGAAATCGGCTGGTGTCAAAAGGTATTTTACCCTCTTTGTCATGCAATACATAGTCTATCCGATATTTGAGAAGTTCAGTGCGAAAATCGCTCCGATAAAAATCTTTATATGCCAAAGCCATTTCCTGAATCTGCCCCTCTATCCAAGAGTCAATCTCGTCTCTGTCGCCCGTGGAGATAAGCCACGCATCAGAAGAGTGGTGGAAAAGATCTCTCCAGTCCCGAAAAAGGACTGCCCGCACGCGGCCTTCGTTGTCTCTTAGATATTCGGCCACATCCTCAGGAGGAATATTTTGGAATTTCATGTTTACTAATTCGTTGTGAATAATACGCTCTCTAGGAATACCGATGAAAGTGTAGTGGGTGAAATATACATCGCAATGAGTAAGGGCGGTGATATAAGAATTTATTTGCTCAATTTCGCCGACAGGGAGAACCACGCACGGCCCATCATTTTTTTCTAACCATTCAAACATTTGTGCATAGTCATTCACTTTTTTATACTCGGGGAGACGATTTTTATAAGTGGGTAAAGAAACTAGAGCGAACATAAATGAAATTCCTATGACTCCCCATAACACTAATCTCCACCATGAAACAATGAGTGGGCGAATATAGACATAAAAGGCGACAAGCGCGGCAATCATAGAAAGCGGAATGGTATATTGCACAAAGTGGTGTGGCCACACCGTTTTACCCGTAATCACTTGTTGATTCATAGCTGCAAAGCCTGCGAGAAGAACAATAAATAAGAAAACCTGCGGAGAATCAAGCGAAAAAGGGCGCTTTTTTACATAATCACTAAATAAGCCCGCAACCAGGATGAGTATCACGCCCATTAAAATAGAGCTTAGAAGTGGCGTATGTGTTAATAAGAGACCGCTCTTGAGCGCCTCTCCCTCGTTAGTAGAAAACGTCAGAAGATGAGGCAGATTGATAAGTAAAGCACCAATCAATATCAGGAAAAGTATCACCGCTTTTTTATACTCACGGAAAATCAGAGAAACAATAATGAAAATGGTAAGGCTTGCAAAGGCAATACCGAAAGAGAAAATATATCCGGTCATTACCGAGAGTAAGAGTATAGTAGGAACAGTCGCTTTATATTTCTCTCTTAGTAAGAGAAGTAATGAAATGAGAAATCCGAACAATAAAAGCGCACCAGTAATTGGATTGACCGCACGACTCCAAATGGAAAGGTAAGTAGAGGTGTAAGAACCATTAAAGATTGAGAGGGCTGTATTAACATCTGCCAACTCATAACCTAGAGTTATCCAAGTTGCGGCCGCCAGTGCCAATAGACGCCTTCCTTCTCCCTCTTTGATAAGCAGCAGTACGAAGACATATACGAGCAGAAATAGAGCAGCAGGGAAAACATATTTACTCACCACTAAAACAGAAATAATAGAAGTTCCTGTTATTTTAGATAAAAGCCAGTAGATATATTCTCCGGTCGGAGGCATCACACTTTTCCCTACTTTATATTCATAAAGAAAAGGAGAAGTGACATCACCATGTCCATCTTTAAATTCTTGAATACGAGTCAAATAAACCGCTTCCGCGTCTTGAAAAAGGTAGGGTACACCTTGATAGTCAGAGCCAAGTGCCTCTCTTGCCAGATATTGGGGGATACCGGAAAAAATACCGACCCCAATGGCAAAGATAACGGCCATGTAGTGTGTTTTTAGAAAGGCAATCATTCTTTGAGAATTAGTTTACCACGGTCTATTTTATAAGGCCGAAGGTGATTTTTTTATGCCCGTAGAAACTCCAGAACATTACTACCAGGATACTGATAAATTTGGCATACAGATACCACACCTGACCATATTCAACGAGAAGCCAGATGATAATCTGATTTAAAATAAGTCCGATCACCGCCACCACCACAAACAAACTGAACTGCCCAGTGATATTCTCGCTCTTATTTTTAAAGACAAATAATTTGCTGGTTGAATAGTTGGTAATCATGCCGGCTACATACGAAACAATGCTTGAATAAAGATAGTAAAGCCCTATGAAGTTAGTGAGGAAATACAATATAGCCACATCAACTACGGTAGCTACTCCTGCCGTCACTACATAACCCAGGAAAAGGCGTGCATCACCTTCATCTCTAATTTCTTCTTTCAAAACCCCCTTCTCGTAATATTCGTCTTCGCTGCCTACTGCTTCTATATCATACTTCTTGCCTTCGATAATACTCTTGGCGGCGAGCATGCCCATCTCTAGCGAATGGTCTTGGTTATTATATCTAAATCTCCCCGGACGGCCGATGTAGAGCAGGTTCTTGAATTGGTCCAAGGCTTTTTTCACCACACTAAGATAATTTTTATAATCCACGTCGTATATCGGATAAACATTCTTCTTCTTGATGACATAGGCGTTGCGAATCTCACTTAGTCTCACGAAACCCATTCTCTCTAGATGCGGCATGGCTAAGGCTAAAAGCTCCTCCTTACTCATATTCCAGACAGCATCTCCTTCCGAAACGAAAAACTCGATGAAGAGAGAAGTCTTATCCAAAGGCGCCATCTTTGCGCTGAAATTTTTCATCTCACTAATACGAGCAAAAGGAATCTCCTTGTTGGGGAAGTAGATCCACTGATCATTGGTAACGGATTCTTTATCGAGAGTGAGGAAGAGATACACTTGGCTACGATGCCGCAGATTCTCCCCTGCTTCAAGAATTTCTTTGGGCAGTCCTGGTTCAAGCATTTTGATGAATTCAGTAAGCGGGATGGACTCGACCAGATTTTCGAACCCGATTTCCACCTCCCCTTCCGCAGTTGCTATCACCGTAGAATAGAATCGCTGTCCGTCATGTTTGAAGCTTTGCGTACGGGCATTGAGAAAGACGGTTCGTCCAGCTTCCTGCACACGCCTAAAAATAGTCTCGTAGACTAGCCCTGCTCCCATATCCGGATAGTAGAAGGTGTCTACAAGAGTCTTGGGCTTATTCCTCGACCCCAAGTGAAGCATGCGACGGAAGGAGTCGGCCACAAGCGCGCGGATGTTCAAGCCCTTGATGCGCTGGCCGGCCCAGTCCTGGTGAATGGTGGTGGCGGGAATGCCCCAGATCTTCTCCGTGTAGTTGATCATATTAAACTCTCCTAAAGTCTTGCCGAAGTTGGCATAGACATAGTCGGCGAAGTGTTTGATCGGCTTTTTGAATAAAGAGTAGATGATCTTGGCCACTAGATAGTCCCAACCCATGTGGAAAGCTCTCCAGGGACCGACATTTTTAAGCGCTTGCACCATATTCACCGGATAATCGTAGAACTTGCCATCGATAAACTGCCGCGTCTGGCGATGCACCGTAATCCACTGTTCAGCAATCAGGCTTTCAATGAAGTCGTAAAGATACTGATTCTTAGAGAAAAAACGGTGGGGGCCATTATCCGTCCGGAAGGTGAAATCCCCTTCCTTGAAGACATAGGTCTTGGCGAGACCTCCTACTTGTGAATCAGCTTCGACCAATATGAAGTCTTTACCAGCCTTCAAGAGTTCCATAGCACAAGCAAGACCTGCTGGGCCGGCACCTATAATGAGCGTCTCTGTTTCTATTCTTTTCATAAAATTATTTTCTTACAATACAATACAAATGAGAAGCCATATTAATTGATCGCGGGAAATAATTAAATACTAAGTCCAGAAACTTAATCGGGAAAAAGATAAAAATAGAAGCATCGACCAGTATCCAGTAAAATCTCTTAGAACCAAAAGAAAATAGTGTGGCAAAAAGATAGCAAAGATAAACATTTAAGGCGGAAAATGGCCCTGACCTTACACCAACTTCTACTATTTCAAATTCCGAAAACAGTGATTTGAGACCCTCATCAGTCCAGCGAGAAAAATCATTTGGAGAAGAGTGAAATGGATAAAGAAATGGGGTACTCACATAAGCAAGGCCGCCCGGCTCCATTATTCTGTGCATTTCAGAAACAGCTTTCCATGGCTCTGAAACATGCTCTAAAACATTATCACAGATAATCCTTGAAACAGTATTGTTCCCGAATGGCATTGAGACAATATCAGAAATGACAGAGACTCCTGGATATTGGGCAATATCGACATTCGTAATTTTAGACGAAATAACACGGGGCCCGGAGCCAAGATTTAGGATTTTGCCAGCGGAAGGAAACCGGTGTAAAAATGACTTAGGTCCATGGGTAAAAAGAAGTGCCGGACCAAATACCATAACCATAAAATGGTAGGATCTTGGAAACCTTTTGAAGTAATCCCTCATCTCTTTATTATCCAGCTATCGTACCATAATTGGAAGATTAATAGAGTCCAGAGTTTTTTACGGTTATTTTTTGTACCAGAGAGATGCTCATCGATAATTTTCTCCACATAATCCGGATTAAATATTCCTTGTCTTGAAAGCTTTGCTTTAGAAAGTGACTCAAGGAGGAGAGGCTTTAACTCTTTCTTCAGCCATTCTGAAACCGGTATGCCGAAACCCTTCTTCTTCCGATAAACAATATTTTTTGGCAATTTGTCTTTCATCAGTTCCTTCAAAAGATACTTAGTGGTAAGGCCGTGAAGTTTGTATCCATAAGGAAGTCCTGTTAGAAACTCAACCACTTCTTTTCCTAAAAATGGTGCACGTACTTCTAGCGCGTAATGCATACTAGCTCTATCAAGCTTGGCCAAAACTCCATCCATAAGATAAGAGTGGATATAGCTATTTAAAATATCTTGAGACGATCGAGCTTGTCCTTTCACATACGGATAAGTCCCTTTTACAGTCTCGTAAACCTCTCGGGTAAAAACATTCGCCATTTCTTCCTGACCGAACGCTTGGAGCCACCGACCATGTCGTTCAATCGGGTCAAAGGAGGCTCCCTCTACAAATTTCTGCAATACAAATGACAAGCTGAAATTCTTATCTGATGATGGCAATCTTCTGACAACAGGCTCGATTAAATTATTTCTTACCAATGACGGCAGATACCGATAGAGAGAAACTGCTTTTTCTGCCTGGAAAGTCGGATATCCGGCCAAGAGCTCATCTCCCCCGTCACCACCTAGAGCCACCGTGACTTTCTCACGGGTAAACTTTGAGAGAAGAAGGGTGGGGATTATAGATGGATCAGCAAATGGCTCTCCTGAAACTGCACCTATGTTTGAAATTAATTCTAACGAATCTTGGGCACTTACCTTGTGGTGATAATGGTCCGTGGATAAGAAATCCGCTACTTGCTTAGCATAGACAGATTCATCAAAAGATTCCTCATCAAAACCCATGGAAAATGTCTTGATCTTTCGATCTGATGCCCTTTGTGCGTAGTAGGCGATGGTTGAGCTGTCTATTCCTCCGCTCAAAAAAATACCGACCGGAACATCGGCCACCAATCTCTCGGCGACGCTCTTTTCCAATATATTACCAAGATCATTCACCGCTTCTCCGAAAGGAATATGATTGACTTTCGTAGGTATACTCCAGAAACTTTTCTTTAAAACTTCCCCATCTTTATAAATAAGATAATGGGCTGGTTCAAGTTTAAAAATTCCTTTGAAGATGGAAAGCGGGGTCGGCACATATTCTCTGGTCAAATACTGGGCTAATGCCTCAAAATTAAGTTCACGTTTTACTGATTGATGTTCCAGTAAAGCGCTTAATTCCGAGCCGAAAATAAATGTTCCTTCAAATAATCCCCAATAAAGCGGTTTCTCCCCTATCCTGTCTCTGGCCAGCAGAAGTTTGTTTTCTCTGATGTCGTAAATTGCAATCGCAAACATGCCGTCTAGCTCTTTGAAACATTCTTCGCCAAATTCCTCATATAAATGCAATATGACTTCGGTATCTGTACCCGATTGGAAACAATATTTATTATCTAGATTAAATTTTTTCTTAAGTTCCTTGAAATTATAAATCTCTCCGTTAAAGATAATAGCAATATCTTTCCTATCATTCCACATAGGCTGATGCCCAGATAGGCTCAAGTCAATAATGGACAGGCGGGTGTGACCCAGCCCCACTCCACGATCAAAGAAGGTTCCCTGGTCATCAGGTCCTCGGTGTAAGAGCATGGCCGTCATTCGCGAGATATCCCTCTCATCACCTTTGCCGACAAACCCTGTAATTCCGCACATTCTAGTTGAAATTTATAGTCTCTTTAATAATGTATGGTTCTTTATTTTGAGATTCATAATATAAGCGCATGAGCATTTCGGCGACCACCCCCATAGCGGCAAGTTGAACACCGACAATGATTAATAAGGTTGCCAAGATCGGCAGCGGTGTCTCTACTAGATCCGCAAAACCGGTTATCCTGAATATAATTGCGATAACTCCACAGAGAAGACCGGCAAAAATGGAGATGAGGCCAATACCTCCAAAAAAATGCATCGGCCGATTCATATACTTAGACAAAAATTTCACTACGATTAAATCCAGTATGACTTTAAAAGTTCTGGAAATGCCGTAATTAGTTTCTCCCTTAAGACGTGGACGATGACTCACGGGAATTTCTGCCACCTTACCTCCGTGCCAGCTAACATATGCGGGAATAAAGCGATGCATCTCGCCATAGAGACTTATTCCTTGAATAGCCTCTTTCGTATAAGCCTTCATTGAACAGCCGTAATCGTGAAGCTTGACTCCCGTGATAAAGCCAATGATCCAGTTAGCAATCCATGATGGAATCTTCCGCGACAAGAGTTTATCCCGCCTATTCTTCCTCCAGCCAGAGACTACTTGAAATCCTTCTTCTATTTTTCCAAGAAAAATAGGGATGTCGGCAGGATTATTTTGTCCGTCACCATCCATCGGGATAATCACTTCTCCCGTGGCATATTTAATCCCCGCTGACATAGCGGCAGTTTGTCCGGTATTGTATCTGAAATTTAGTACCTTTAGTCGTGAATCCCCAGAAGACATCTCCCGTAGAATTTCCAGACTATCGTCCTTTGAACCGTCATTTACAACAATTATCTCGTAGTCACCATTAAGAAAAGCCGTATTTTGGGTAATTTCTTCATAAAGCTGTTTGATATTGCCCGACTCGTTATAGACAGGAATAATGATGGAAAGTCTCATAGGAATGATGTTATCATAATTTTATGAACGTGTTTATTATTGGCGGCACTTCCGGCTTGGGCCTGGAAATTGGAAAATTGTTCCTCGAGAAAGGAGCTCAAGTATATGCTACTGGCAGAAAAGAGCTCAATATTACGGAAAATCTCGACCAACTCATAGAGGACTTGAATGAAAAAGTTTCCAGTCTCCCTACAATCGATTTATTCATATATGCGGCAGGTTTTTTGGAAAAAGGGCATATTGGAGAACTTTCTGACGCCCATATTGCACAAATGATTAACGTCGGCCTTACTGCACCAGCGCTAATATTAGAGCGATTGCTTAAAAAGCAAAAACACCTTGAGGGATTTATCGCTATTACCTCGACCTCACAATGGATTCCTCGCGAATTAGAACCTGTTTATACTGGAGTCAAGGCGGGCTTAGCAATGCTCGCGCAATCAGTCTCATTTGACCCAAACATCAAAAAGACGCTTGTTGTAGGCCCAGCAGGCATGAACACAGAGTTCTGGACCAATAGCGACCGAGATGTAAGCGCTCTCCTATCGCCTAAATGGGTTGCCGAACAAATATTAAAGCTGTGGGTGGACAATTATATCTATCGGTTAACACGTATTCTTCGCGACCCTACTCCGGAAGCAGAACGGGTCCAGATCATCGAAACGAGGTTTGAATAGATGGGAAGTTGGTGTTAGTCTGTTGGCAGACTTGTACGGTATCTGATATATGGGAGTGCATATGAAAATCGAGCCGAAACACGACTTCACGGCGAAATTACGACAGGAGCACGTGTTGCCAGGCGTATTGCAATACGTGGCTTGGCAGAGAGCGGCGAGAGCCGCCAAAGCCAAGGGCGAAGAAGTACCTGAGATGCCTCTGAATCTCGGCCTTGCATCAATCAACCTCGACCTGACCACGGCCTGTAACTATGCCTGTGATCACTGCATCGACTTTGAAATCCTCAACGGTTCTATGAGACACGAGCATGACAAGCTCATGGAATCGCTCGAAGACATGATTAAAAAGGGCTTACGTTCGGTGATCCTCATCGGCGGTGGCGAACCGACTCTCTATCCAGGCTTCAGCGAAGCCGTTTCACTTTTCAAGAAGCACGGCGTCCAAGTGGCCATCGTCACAAACGGCTCACGCAACAAGAAGATCATGGAAGTGGCGGGAATGCTCTCGAAGCGTGACTGGGTACGACTCTCTCTCGACTCCGGTACCGACGAAACGTTCCAGAAGATGCACAAGCCGAAGAAGGCGGTGCGGCTCGAGGAAATCTGCTCATGGGTACCGCGCATTCGTAAACTCAATCCCGAGCTTCCAGTAGGCTTCTCCTTCATCATCGTGTGGGCTGGAGCCGAGCGAGAAAAGGGGGCGAACATCGTCGAGAATATCGGCGAGATCGTCTCAGCGGCAAAGTTGGCAAGGGAGCACGGGTTCAGCTACATCTCTTTCAAACCCTTCCTGACGCGCCGGCCGAACGGGGCTGAGGTCATGGATCCGAGTGTCATGACAAACTTCCACGAAACAGTGGGAAGAATCGTGGATGCCGTCGCCGAAGCGAAGAGTCTTGAGACCGAAGGTTTCAAGGTCGTCGAGAGCACCAATCTGCGAGTGCTCGTAGAGGGCACCTGGCAAGATTTCACCCGCCAGCCCCGCAACTGTCACATGACGGCCTTTCGGCAAGTAATCTCGCCTCTAGGGGCCTTCAACTGTCCCACCCACCGCGGGATACCTGAAGCCCGAGTCGGAGACAACCCGGCGGCTATCGGACGAACGCTATCCGGGAAACCCTTGATTGTCCTCAGAAACAGGGTGGGTGAATCATCCAGGCAACAAACGGCGAGGAGTATTGATCAGTTTGACGCCGCCGAAGCCTGTCGGGAGATCACCTGCCTCTACAACTCCGCCAACTGGTGGCTAGAGGATCTGATCAACAGTGGAAGCGATCTGTCCCAAGTTACAGCACTTGCCGACCGCGGCGATTATTACCTGTAACGCGATTGCCGCCTGTAACCACGCCATCGTACCCCTTGGGTCCGATGGCGTTTTTTTATCTCTCGCGACGAAAAACGAGGTCTCGATAAATGAAAAAACTGAAAAACGCTATGAGCCCGGTCACTATAAATTGGGCTGCCAGATATTGCATAGTTAATACGTCGACAGAGATATACATGAGCGTGACGTTTATCGCGAGATTACAGACACTCACTATAGCAAAACGGGAGAACTGTCCCAATATATTCTTATTTGGATCATCGCTGAATGTCCAGAATTTCTGCAGAACAAAACTGGTCACAAGTGCAATACAGAACGCCAAAGTAGATGCCAGAAGATACCAGAGTCC
>JAUSGP010000025.1 GCA_030674415.1 bacterium
GTGGATCTCAATGGCCGCTTCATCGACAGTAGTGGTGTGGTCCTTGGCGAGGGTCTTCTCTATATAATGCTTGGCATCAGGATTCCCAGCAAATAAAGCCAGAATCTTGTCATTAGTAGCGATGCCGAAGGCGCGGAGGAGGGTGGTCATCGGGAACTTTCTCTTCCTGTCGATGCGCACGTAGATAGTGCCGTCGAAGTCGGTCTCAAGCTCAATCCAGGCGCCTCGGCCAGGGATAATCTTGGCTCCAAAGGTCTTCTTGCCTTTAACTTCCTGGGCGGTGAAGGAGGCGCCAGTCGAGCGGGCGAGCTGTGGTACAACTACGCGCTCGATGCCAGAGATGACGAAGGTGCCGTGAGAAGTCATGAGCGGCAGATCGGCCATGAAGATCTCTTGTTCCTTCTCGGTGCCCATGATCAGGTTCTTCAACTTGACTCGGACCTTGAGCGGCGCCTCGTATGAGAGCTTGCGTTCCTTGGCGGTGTATTCGTCGAACTTGGGTTCGGAGAGTTCGAAGCTCGTGAAGTCGAGTTGAAACTTCCTTTCTGAAAAGTCCTTGATGGAAGAGAATTCGGCGAAGACTTCCTTGAGACCTTTCTCGATGAGCCACTTAAACGAATCAACTTGGGAAATCACCAGGTTCGGCGTATGCGTCAAAGGCTTTCTGAATCGGCCGAAATACTTTTTTACCCTGAGCGAAGTCGAAGGGTTTTCACGCACAGAGGAAGGCTTGGTTGTATCCATAAGGACGAAAAATTTTAAGCACACGGAAACATCCGGAGCTTGTAAAATTATCTATTAAATTGTGAGAACTCGAACGGTAGTTTCCCCTATAACTACTTCGGTTCAGCCATAACTCAATCGAGTCGAAGTGAGGGATATAGTACTCTAGCCCAATATTTGTGTCAAGGAGTTATCCACAGCTACTCCCTCCCCTTCTTCCACTCTTCGATCTTCGCAGTATGACCGGACAAAAGGACCTTCGGCACACGATAATACTTTGCCTTCTTGCCCCGTCCTGGCGGGGTGTATTTAAATATTTCTGGTCTGGTATAGACCTCTGAGCTTGAGACGCGACGCTCTTCGAGCGAATCGAGGTTGCCAAGCACTCCGGGAATTTGGCGGCTCACGACATCCACAATGAGCATGGCCGGTAACTCCCCTCCTGTGAGTACAAAGGGTCCGATGGAAACTTCTTCCATCTTAAAGACTTTTTTGACTCTCGCATCGATACCTTCATAGCGTCCGCAAACAATAATTACATGCTTATATCCTCTTGCGACTTTTTTGGCATATGTATTATCAAATTGTTTACCAGATGGAGAAAGCCAGATTATTTTAGCTTTTAGCTTCTTGCTTCTAGCTGTTAGCTTTAATGCAGATTCAATAGCCTTAATCACAGGCAAGGCCTCAATTACCAATCCCGGACCACCGCCGTACGGAGGCCTGTCTACCCTCTTCCATTTATTTTCCACAAAATCGCGTGGATTATAAAAGGAAACTTTTATTTTCTTGTCTTCGATAGCACGCTTCAAAATCGACTCGCCGAGATAAGAGTCGAAAGCTTTAGGGAAAAGAGTGATGAAATGGAAATGCATAAGTTAGCTTCTAGCTGCTTGGTTCTAGGGACTAGCTTTTTTAATTCAAGCTAGAAGCTAGTAGCTAAAACCTAGAAGCTAATCCAGGTTTAAATCGTCGAGGGCTTCATCAAGATCTTTGGTAACTGGCGCAACGTCATTAGAGCGGCGACCGAAGGCGACGTTAGGTTCACTGATCTTGAGGTTGATGCGAGCATTGTTCTTCATACCCACTACACGCAGAAGTATACGAATGGCCTTGGCGGTATTGCCAGCGCGACCGATGACCTTACCCATGTCATCGGCGTGGACGTCGAGAGTCATGAGCACACCCATTTCGTCTACGGTTCTATTGATCTTCACATCGTCTGGATTATTGACCAGAGCTTTCACCACATATTCTAGGAATTGTACGTCGTCGTTCATATCGTTAATTCGTTAAGGAATAATCAGAATGTTCTATTTCACCTCTGGCTCTATTGTAGCATCTAGAGCAGGATCTTCTAACGGCTCAACCCGTTGAGCCGTTGACTGTTCTTCGACAGGAGCGGCCACTTCCGGTTCAGGAGTAGTAGCAACTTCCTCGGCTACTGGCGCTTCTGGAGCCACTTCTTCCACAATAGCTACCGGTTCAGGAGCAGGTTCTGGAGTTGGAGTTGGTTCCTCAACAACCTCTGTTGTAGGTTGTGAGTTGTTGGTCGTCAGTTCTGGAGTTGCTACAGTTGCCTTCTTGGAAACGGCCGAGACATCAATCTTCTTACCAGTGATAATGCGGTGTTTGATAAGAAGATTGTTGACCGTAGGCGTGAGAGCGATACCTTGTGAAAGCCAATGTTTGATACGGTCGGTCTTGAAAGCGTCTGTGGACTTCCTCGGATCATAGGCGCCGAGCACCTCTTCGGAGCGTCCACTCTTGGTTGAGTTCTTGGAGTCGGTCAAAACAAGCCTGAATGACGGCTCGTGCTTCCTACCCACCCTCTGTAATCTCATTTTTAGCATTGGAGTAGACTAACAAGAAAAACAGTTTAGGTCAATGATTTCTTTAAAGAAGATGGCCCTACTTCTTAAACTTTGAGAAAGCTTCGATCAGTTGCTTCATAGATTCAAAGAGATTTGCCATATCTGTAGAACCTGGGGAAATACTTGAAGTAGGCTGGGCAGGTACAGTAACAGTACCAGAACCACTGGAGACGACACTTGCGTTTGAATACGGAATGTAGACACTATGTCCAGAAACAGGGAGGCCACTTATTGCAGCCTCTCCTACGCCGATATTTGTAAGATTCATATACATCCATTTAGAGCAGGAGGGACAATCAGAGACGCCGTCCCAGACTGAAGGAGAAACTTCTCCCCTCACCACTAGAGTGTAATAAGAATCCTGCGGAAGAATAAGACTAGAGCTTACTTGGCCCGTGTAAAACCACGAGTGTACGTTAGTGAGATTAGTAATATCACCAACATGCGTTCCTGATGGAGTATAAACTCTCAAGTTTGAAAGATATGGTACAGCGGTACCGTTCAAATCAAATTTAATGGAACTAAGGTAGGCGCTATTGCCAGTGGTATGAACGTCTACGTGGAAGAGCTCTGCTTTTTGGCCGGGGTAAATGTTTCCGGATGGGCTCGCTCCACCACGGGAGGCACTGACGGTCGGCACCACGCGACTATCACCCACCACAGTCATATCGAATTGCTTGGTCGTCAGGCGGGTATTATCTCCTTCAGAAAGTAGGAGGAGGAAGGAGTAAGTGCCAGCTTCGCTCGGTGTACCGCCGATAGTGCCCACACATGACAAAGTATTGCAATTCAAATCGGATATGAAAGTGATGCCCGGCGGTAGTGAGCCCTTCGCTAGGTAAAAGGTGGAGCCGATACTGGGTTCTGTTAAACCCTTTGCATAGAAAGATACCGAGTAATATTCCCCCACTTGTGCTTTATTGAGGGGTGACGAAGTGGTGATGATCAAGTCAGAAATCGTATCACTGGTAATCTTAAAGTAGCTATCGCTTGAATCGCAGATGCTTGTGCCAGACTGGCAGACCTCAATAGTGTATGTGCCATCAGGTACAGCGCAATCATCACTGATACGCGTGCCACTAGGATCGCATCCATGCGTTTGAGCCACTATCCAATTAAATGAGGTGCCGTATACATTTTGGGTAATCGTGAACGGGGCTCTGATCTGCTGAATGCATGCCATGCCTGGAGCACAGGTATTTTGTGGTTGTAGTTTTATGTCGTGAGTTGCAGGGTTAGCGCCACACGCATCATATTGGCAACCCGGAGTGCTCCATTTGATCAACTGCGAAGATCCTTTGGCCCAGGTCTCTCCGCCATTCGGTGATATGACTGTGAGAATAGAAGACCGTTCGGGGGGAAGCGTGACTACAGGAGGAACAGGTAATATCGTTGGCACTATTGGAAGAGAGGACGAGGTATTGAATTGGCCTCGGCTCAATGTACCGAAATAACCGGTAGCGTTAACACCGCGATTAACTTGCCACTTAGCCACAGCCGCCTTAGTAAACATGCCGAAATAACCGCTATTATTGCCGGCTTCTAGATAACCTTCCGAGATGAGTTTATTCTGCAGACAAGAAATATCTTCACCTCGAGTGCCTACGGTCAGATCGCGATAGAAGGCGCAGGAAGTGGAAGTCTTAGGGGAAATACTGGTTGTGGTTGTTTGAGGAGGTAAGGCCTGAATTTGAGCTTGGAGCGCAGCTATTTGAGCCATAAGAATGGCTATTTTAGCCTGAAGCTCCGTAGCAGTAGTCTGGGCTACGGCCGGCGTCCCAAAGGCGACAATCAGAGACAGAGCTAAAATAGCGCCAGTGAAATATTTTCTCATTTGCAAATTATACCACAAAAATTATTATCTAGATATCGTGCTCTGCCTCCAGGAATTCCTCGAGATCTCCATTAAGCACCTTTTCCACGTCCCGAACCTCGACATCGGTGCGGTGATCTTTAACCATCTTATACGGATGAAGCACATAAGAGCGGATTTGGTTGCCCCATTCTATTTGCGTTGTTTTAGAAATGTACATCCCCTTCTCTTTAGCCTTACGCTCTTCTTCCTGAAGTTTGAAAAGTTTGGCTTCGAGCATCATTAAGGCTTTTTCTTTATTCTGGGCCTGTGAGCGCTCACTCTCAACGTGGACCGCGAGATTGGTCGGGATATGCACCAAGCGTACTGCCGTCTCGCGCTTGTTTACATTCTGTCCTCCTGGACCGGAAGATTTGGAAAGTTCCACCTTAATGTCTTCCGGCGGAATCTTTACTTCATCAGGCTTTTCAAATTTTGGTATTACCTCAACCATAGAAAAGGAGGTGTGGCGCTTCTGCGACGCATTAAACGGTGAGATACGCAC
>JAUSGP010000034.1 GCA_030674415.1 bacterium
CCTAGACTCGATGGTCTCCTTGGCCTGCTCTTCTTTGTATGCGACCTCAATTTCCTTGCCGAAGGGCACACTCCTGGCTATATCTTCAACCGCTTTCTGCTCTGCCAAGCGACCATACTTCTGATGCACGTAATTGAGATCTGATACTCTGCCTTCACCGATATCATGAACGAGGGCCATGAAAATCACTTTGTTCTTGTCTGCCTTGGGAGTGAGATAACAGAGAGCGTAGGAAATCATAGCAACGCGGAAGAGATGTTCGGCAACAGATTGCGTCCCACTACCTAGAAACCATAACCCAGAGCGAGGTGTCCTCTGGTGAATACCCATTTCGTAGACGAAATCGACAATCTGATCCAACTCCTTTTTCTTGAATTTAGCCATGTTTAAAAGATACCACGAAAGAAAGCTCGAGACCTCTGCTACGTTATACTAAGGTATGACCCATTCGACTAAACTCAGGGTCATGGTGAGTAAAATCGAACCATGAAAAAACTCTTATTGTTAGTCATACCAGTTCTAATATTTGGCCTTTATTGGAGCCGGCGTGAGACTGTACTAGTCGTTAACCAACGACCAACGACTGACGACAAACAACAAGTGCTGGGGGAAATTTCTATTTCCACCTCCCCTGCCGCAATCATCCAGGGAGAGCCAGTCTTGATTACTGTAAATAATCTGGGTACTTCAACTATCAAATCTCTAACAGTCGACGGTAAAAAGATTCCGGTCTTTATTCACGAAGGTAAGCCTTCAGCTCTGGTCGGCATCGATTTGCGCGGCAAGATCGGTTCGTATCCTATTATTCTAACGCTCGATGACGGGCAAAAGATTGAGTCTAAATTAATTGTCGGTGAGCGCGTCATAACCAAAGCTCCGCTTGGTATACCAGATGAACTTGGTGGTAATACGCCAGAAGCAGAGCGAGAACTTATCAATACTTTAGTGAAAGAAGGTGCCGTCATTAGCGCGGTTCCAACCAGCCCGGAGAAGCTCTGGGACGGCCCCTTCCGCCTTCCTATCGAACCGCCTATTACCATCACCGACGTCTATGGCTACAGTAGACAAACCGGCGCCTCCAGTATCAGCCACAAGGGCACCGACTTCCGCGCCGCCCTCGGCACTCCGGTCTATGCCATGAACTCTGGCATGGTCCGCCTGACGACGAACATGCGTAACTACGGCAACGTCATCGTCATCGACCACGGCTTAGGCCTCCACACTATTTATATGCACCTCTCGGAAATCTTGACAAAAAATGGCGACACCGTTGCAAAAGGCCAGCTCATCGCCAAGAGCGGTGCCACCGGCTATGTGCTGGGGCCACACCTTCATCTCACTGTCCGTATTAACGGCATCTCGATCGACCCGCTTAAATTTATGGCCTTATTAGGCGAGGGTTGACAGGAAGAATGAGATAGTATATACTTAAGAAGTAATAAGTACTCCAGAGTTCCGTTTTAGATTTTCTACAACGCAAGGCGAAGGCCTATAACTCCAGAGGCCTTTGAACGCAAAATATGAGATACAACACTTACGGGTCACGACCCGAGAGGTCTAACGGGCCTCGTACTTTCCGCCCTTCAACTTCGTTCAGGGCAAGCCGTCCTATGGGAAAAAGAATTCCTCAGGCTTTTTCGGACGTTTCTAAATTCGTAAATAAAGCTAAACCTGTCGAAGAAACAGAGGCCTTTGTCGCGGAACACAAATTTACCGACTTTAACTTACAACCCCTGCTTATGAAGAATATCGAAGCCAAGGGTTACCTTAGCCCGACTCCAATCCAGGATAAAGTGATTCCGCACGTCATGCAAAGTGAGGATATCGTGGGCATCGCCAATACCGGCACCGGTAAGACCGCTGCCTTCCTCATCCCTCTGGTCAATAAGATTATCATCGACCCTCGGGAGAAAGTGCTCGTGGTCGTCCCTACTCGCGAACTGGCTCATCAGATCGACGAGGAGCTAAAAACTTTTGCTAGAAATTCCGGCCTCTTCTCGGTGCTCGTCATCGGCGGTACAGGCATGGGCAAACAGATAAGCGAACTGCGCCACAGACACCACTTCGTTATCGGCACCCCGGGACGCTTGAAGGACCTCATCGAACAGAGAGTGCTCGACCTATCTGCCTTTAAAACCGTTGTGCTCGACGAAGCCGACCGCATGCTCGACATGGGCTTCATCGCCGACATGCGCTTCATGATGGGAAAGATGCCAAAGGAGCGCCACACTCTCTTCTTCTCCGCGACCCTCTCGCCAGAGATAGAGAAGTTGATTCATGAATTCCTCAAGGCGCCGGTGCGTGTCTCGGTCAAGACCCGCGACACTGCCCAGAATATCCACCAGGATGTGGTCAGAATTCCATCAGGTAAATTAAAGATTGATATCCTCGCCAATCTCCTCACGGAGCCCGGTTTCAGCAAGGTCCTCGTCTTCGGCCGAACTAAGCACGGCGTCGAGAAGCTCTCTAAAGAGCTCAATGTCCGTGGCTTCAAGGCCGAGTCTATCCATGGTAATAAAAGTCAGCCACAGAGACAGCGTTCGCTTGACCTCTTCAAGAACGACCACGCGCAAGTGCTCACAGCTACTGATGTGGCTGCCCGCGGTCTCGACATCTCTGGTGTCACTCACGTCATAAACTTCGACTTGCCCGCTACCTACGACGACTATGTCCACCGCATCGGTAGAACTGGTCGCGCAGACAAACAAGGCAAGGCGCTGACATTTATCCAGTAAATAAGTGAAAGGGCGTCCGCGATCGGACGCCCTTTGAATTTTTGGCGGGCCTTAGGCTGATCCTCCCTCGATCCGGAGCTTACGTTTGGACACCCGGTTGTTCTCGTTCCTGTCAACCTGTCTCTTGAGATCCTCCTCCACTTTGACAAGACAGTCCAGACACAAGCCGAAGCGTTTAGCTTTCTTGGTCATGCACCGATAACACTGCCTATCGCTTCTCATGCACACCCCCGCTTCTGCATCATAGCATAACCATAAAAAGCGTAATATTCACACCTTTATAACGTCTATTTCAACAATCCACTAGGATTAACCAATAAAATCATGCTTACCACCATCGCCGTCGTTCTCTTGATACTTTGGCTTCTGGGATTCATCACGTCCTACACCGTCGGAGGCTTCATTCATATCCTCCTCGTCGTAGCGATCATCATGATCCTGGTCCGCCTTATCAGAGGACAAAACCCAATTCAGTAAACTCGAATATCGAATATCGAAATTCGAAACAAATTCCCAATTTCAAAATTTGAATTTGGGATTTTGTGCTTGTTTAGGATTTCGTGCTTAGGATTTAGAACTTCAGACTTTGAGGTATTTTCTTATTGCCAAGAGACTTGAAGCTGCGCCGATGAGCACGCCAGAAATCATGATGATAAAGGCGATCTCGAGAAAGTGTCGCAGATAGTAAGAGAAGATGTTGAAATTATCGAAGAATTCTTCGGTGGCAATGGAAAGCCAGTAAGTCATAGGTAGGAAGATGAGGAGCGTCAGGAACCCGGCGATGAGCCCGTAGATGACACCCACCACCACAAACGGCCCTTGGATATAAGTGGTCGAGGCACCCACCAGACGCATGACGCTGATCTCATCCTTGGCGATGTAGATAGTGAGACGAATGGTGTTGAAGGCAATGAGCATCGAGATTACCGCTAGTAAGATAGTGAGCGCGAAACCTAGTCGATCCGCCGTGACAATGATATTGGTAAGCTTGTCTATGGCTGTTTTATTGTCAAAATAATCGATATTATCAATGATTGATAAGCGACCCTCCGCAAGAGTGTTGCTACCCTCCAAGAATTCAGCGACCGAACCATACTGCGACGGGTCTCTAGCCTTAATATTTAGTCTGGCGCCGAAAGGATTCGCTCCCAGCTCTTCTAGCGCTGCAAGTATCGAAGGCTTATTAGCGTTATTGATCTTGAATTGCTCCAATACTTCTTCAGGCGATGCATAAGTCACAAGAAGCACTTCCGGCAAGGACTCGAGATTCTGTTTAATACCGAAAACCTCTTCTTCGGTAGCATTCGGCACAAAGGTCACGTGAATATCTATCTTGTCTTTCAACTGAGCCAGCACTGTGTCGAGCGTTGCTCCCGAGAAGGAGATCAGCCCGATGACGATAAGAGTGACCATCATGACTAAGACGGAGGCGAGCGAGACTGTGCCATTCCTCCAGAAGTTGAACCAGCCGGTGCGCGCCACCCGCTTCAGCTTCGTTACGAATTGGTCTTTGTTAAACATCGTATTTGCCTTTCTTATCATCCCGGATAACTTTGCCTCGCTCCATGGCGATGACGCGGTGGCCGAGAGAATCTATTATACCCTTGTTGTGGGTGGTGAGGATGACAGTTGTGCCCAGGTCGTTGATCTTCTTTAAAATCTGGACGATGTCGTAGGTATTGACGGGGTCAAGGTTCCCCGTCGGCTCATCCGCAATGATAACGTCCGGCTCGTTGACCAAGGCTCTGGCGATAGCTACTCTCTGCTTCTCCCCGCCCGAGAGTTCGCGCGGGAAGTTCCAAATCTTGGGTAAGAGGTCCACTAATTCTAGGACGTGCGGTACATCTGACTCAATCTCCTCGTCCGTCCGTCCCGCCGCCTCCATAGTGAAGGCGATGTTCTCGTAGATGGTCTTATTTGGCAGGAGGCGGAAGTCCTGGAAAACCATGCCTACCTTGCGCCGAAACTCATTGATCTCCTTCCTACCCAGAGTGTGCACGTCTGTCTGGTCGTAGAAGATAGAGCCACCAGTGGGCTTCTCTTCTGCCAAGAAAAGTTTAAGAAGAGTGGTCTTACCCGCGCCGGAGGGACCGACGATAGAGACGAATTCCTTCGGTTCAATGGTGAAGGTGACGTTCTCTAGGGCGACAGACTGGTCCGGGTAGACTTTGGAAACACGGTCAAAGAAGATCATGATTCGATGTTACTCATCATGACCCTGAGTGTAATCGAATGGGTCATAGTGTGTTATTATTTTAGCATGAAAAACGCAATAGCCGTAAGTCTTGCCGTAGTGGTAACTTTGTGGGCCTTTTGGACAGAATTATTTCCGAATACTGTTTTCCCCTTATCCTCGCTTAGTTCATCGCTTAATGTACAGGCACTTGATGTGTCTGCACCAGAAAATTCTTCCGTCAGAAACATAGCCTGGGATACGTGGGAAAAATATTTGGAGGCCGCCAAGAATCACGACCTCGCCACAGTCAAAAGCCTTTCTCATCAAATGTCCGCGACCTGTCAGGATCCGGCTCAAGAGGCAGAATGTTTCTACCTCATGAATAGCGTCTACAGCTTCGGTAGTACATTTAAGAGAAACGATTTCACACGAATCTTCGCCGACGAACGACAGATAGTAATGATGACCGATTACGAGATGAGTCCAGAAGTCGGAACACAGTCTATTCAGGTCGTCCTATTTTTTACCAAGACACCAGATGGCACGCCCAAAGTGCTTGGCATGAGATTCTGTTTCAAGGGACCAGACAACGCCAATAGTAATTGCATCGAAACCGACCCAGCTAAACGCGACTTAGATAAGAACGGCTGGTGGGACGCTGTGGAAGCCTTGTTCTATAAATAGCTGTTAGCTTATAGCTTCTTGCTTCTAGCTTTTTAATTCAGAATTGAATGATTCTTTGAATTCATCGATCCGCTTTTTTAGGGAAAAGAAAATGGCCTTCTTCTCTTCTGGAGTAAGGCCAATTTTCTTAGGTAACTTGATACCTCTAGGGCTATTGCCCTTGATGTTTTTACGTTTTGACTGTTCTTGTTTGATTATTTTCGACATGGAGGAGAGACCTTAGTTGCTCGAGTCCACGGCTGATGCGTACAGAGATGACGTTGGCGGATTCGCCCAGAATCTCGGAGATTTCGCGGGGCTTGAGCTCCTCAACGCAACGTAGGTAGACAGCGTTACTGTATGGCTCTGGCAGTTCCCGGATCTTCCGTACCAGGAAACCTGCCTCATGATTCATCTCGACATCATCGGGAGCGACGAGAGCGAAGCTGGAGCGCCCTTCGGCGGCGTTCTGGGGAAGGCCGGAAGGATTATCTTTCTCTAACACTAGAAAGCCCGTTGGAGTGGTCGAGGTGGCAAATGTAAAGCTGGCGCGGAAGGGTACGAATTCGGTGGTCATCCATTCTCCCTGCGCTTGGATAGGCATCTGCCCAAGTAATTTACCGTTAGCATCTAGAATCTTAGCCGGAAAACTGGCTTCGAAATACCAGTTCCCTCTCGCCTCTCCGGTGATCGTCAGTGGGCTTGAGACTAGAGCCCCGGGTGTTGGTGCTGTCACTCGAATCATCGAATTCAAAACAATGACGGTGGTAGTATTGGTACTTTTGTCTGTAGTGGTGCCAACTCCACTGCCAGGAATGACGACATCGTCGCCGTTACGCAAGACAAAGTAGGTACCTACGCCGAGGAGGATACAAAGAATGATTAAGGCTGTAATCGCCCAAGTATTCATATAGAGTCACTATAACGCAGTATTATTGAAAATCTTTCTGTGCGTAGCAAAGGGCAGAGGTGAAGTCACGTTGTGACTTTGCCTCCGCCCTTTTTAGTTTAGTCCGCCCTTTTGGTCAGCCCGCCTAGCTGAGCGACCTTAGCGTCGCGGAGAGTTTTGTCAGAGCGCTCCTTGAGATCATCGAGGGAGATTTTGACATCCTCGTTGATTTGAGCTTCACGAATGTCAGCGACTCCAAAGCTAATCGAGAGGTCAACACGCCTTCCTTCGTGGTCTAAAACTACGGCCTTCGCTACCCTTTCCTGAAGCTTCTTGCAAATCCCGTCAGCAGTTGCTTTGTCTGCGGCGAGAAAGAAAATGCTGAACTCATCCCCACCACTGCGACACGAGTGATCGGATAAACGGATTTGCTCTTGTATGAGCCCGGCTACGGCCCTCAGGGCTTTGTGCCCTGTCTCGTGTCCATGGGTATCATTCACCTCCTTGAAATGATCCATGTCGAGGGTAGCTAGAGCAAATACGTTCGGATGGTGGTAGGCCCGTTTCTTCTTGTCTTCTGGTCCCCCCATTTCCGACCGTGAGCTTCTAAGTTCCGCCTCGACAATTTGATCGAAAACCGTCAAGAGCAGGAGGCCAGTACGATCATCTCTAGTGGCGTCTTCCGTCAGGCGAGTAGCCACATCGTTTTCGGCGTGGATCAGGATATCATCCCAATCCAAATCACCGAACTCACCCTTCTTGAAGGCATGAATTGCTCCAGTCTTCAAGGCTCTTCGTCGGGCTTCCTGATCCGGATCACCAGTGAGGGCGTAGGCCAAAACCCGATGGCGCATCTGTCTGTTGATAAGCGCCAAAAGATCGTAACCATCCTTTTCGCCAGGCATGTGAAGATCGATGAACGCGACGATACGGCCGGGGTTCTGACGAATTACCTCCACCGCCTCGTTATACCCTCTGGCCAGTACGACGCTGTAACCGTAATGGCTAAAAAATGCACAGACCATTGCGGCAAAATTGTTGTCATCATCCACTACCAGGATGATGGGCTTTGTGTTACTCATCATCTGGCAAACTCCAATTGGGTCAGGTTTACGAGTACGTTTCTAGCCTAAACCATACAGAGAATGAGAAATTTGTAAACCCCCACACCTAATGTTTAATGGACTTCCTTTCTACTTATTATAAGATGGTTCAAGCAGTACTTGGACGGAAGGGGGTAACTATGGCCAGACGAGAAAGACGGAATCGAGAAGAACAGTACTACCACGAGGCGATAGAGGCGTGTCAGAAAGGGTGGTTGGAACTTCTTTCCGGTGCCGATGAGCCGGAAAGTCCCCGCCTTTACTTCTGGACTGACGAGAGTGGCGAGACAGTCCACATCCGTGATGCCGATGGAAACCGTGGCAACATGCCCGTTTTTGAATTCGAGTGGGTAAAGGAATTTACCGGCGAGGCATGCCTTCTCTGCTTTGGACCTCTCGGTCTCATCTTCGATCCGGAGTCGAAGCCACCTCTCTACCTTGTCTGCGATAGATGCGAGGCCCATCACCGGCCAGTGCTTAGCGGACTCTGTCTCTGGGTACGCTAATGCCTAGAGCATTTGGTAATACGGCGCCGACTTCTGGTCGGCGCCTTTCTATTCCGATAACAATCTTTTAAGAGTCGGTTTTATCCTCTCGGCCATGAGCTTATAGCCTGCGTCGTTTGGATGGAGATTGTCGGACATCATTTCTGGATAACCCCAAATGCCTTCGAGAACGTCGGGTACATAAGCGGTCTTATATTTCTCCGCCAAGTTTTCAAATTCACTTTCGAGCCCCACTAGTATCACCATGCTACCAGAGCGATGTATCGCTTCAATTATTTTCCCTAAATTTGCGAGAGTTTCTTCTTCTGGTATCTTTTGCAGGAAGTCGTTGCCGCCAAGCAGAACTATAGTGACTGCTGGTTTCTGTTCGACAACTTGATGAACGCGCGTCAAAGCGGTGCTTGTGGTATCACCACTCTTGCCCAGATTGATAATAGGAAGACCAAGATCGGCAGAAAGCATTTTCACGAATCCCCCATCAGCTGTTGAACCAATGCCGTAGGTAAGGCTATCGCCAAAGGCTACGATTCCCTGATTTTGCGAAGGATAATTCGCAACTTCAGTTTGGAAATTTTGATATGCAAAATAAGCTACTACAACAATTAGAACCGTAACAAGACTTTTCTTAATCATTTAGAACAAGCCCAGAGCAAATCCAAAATTCAATAGATAAATTCCCACAACAAGCGCCAGCACTCCGCTTATGCGATATCTGCCGCCGCTTACCATCTTGACCCATTTTCTTATTCCACTTTCGGAGAGATTAATAAGGACAAGAGATTTCACTATCATCACCCATCCCAAGAGCGAGACGATTATCTTCGGCCCTGTGGACCAGTCGTGGTGCGTCTGAATCAAGAAGTTACCGCCGATAAAAAGAAAAATCCCCATCATGAAGCGCACTGCTGGCAACTCTGGCAAAGAGTTAAGCACCGAGAGGAAATGTTGTCTCCGAACAAGCATGATAAGTCCCATCATCAAGAAATAAACACCGAACACTCTTGCTAATAATATTGTTAATTCCATAAATTTTGATTATTATATATCTATATTATACAACATTTTAAATAATTCACCCCGCCCTCAGATGTGAGGGCGGGGGTATTGTATCCCTTATGGATTCGGGTTATCGAGCGGTTCGATGTACCCCGGAGGGTTGCCGTGGCAAGTGACCGTGGTCCTTGGATAAGTCACACCCGGCACTTGCGCCACTGGCACGAACTGCCTGTAGAGCCTCCCTGGCTCAACGTCGAGTCGCAAGATGCCCAGAACGTTTACCGACACTTCCTCGCCGTAAGCCTTCCACCGAGGTTCCCTGGTCTTCCTGGTCACCGGATCTACCAAGGAATGTGGAATCGCTCCGCCAGTACCCACGATGTCGCCGTAGATTCCGTGATTCCAGTTTACATTGCCATCCGGGTCAAGCGGTGGCAACTGGTCACGGATGTGATCGTGTCCAGACGCCCAGTAATCGTTCCCAACCCGGTACATCAAGTGGTAGAGCGGCATGACCCAGGCCGGACTCGCGAAGTTTCCGGAAGAAAACGGAGGTCGGTGGAGAAATACGGCAGTGCACACATTCGACGGCACGAGTTGGAGCTCCCGAGAGAACCAATCCAGAGTCTCCTTTCTCCTCAATCTCTGGAGCGTGTCAGTACTTCTCTCCATTGATTCCGAATTGACCCGGAAGAGTCGCCAGCCCGTTCGGAAGAAATCGAACCAGTCATTGCCCCAAGTCTCGAACGCGGAGTTGTACCAGTAGAAGAAGTGGAAGGGGTTGGTCTTGTTGCACCAGAGCTCGTGATTGCCGACGACAGCGAAGACACGGCCCCGGTAACGCGAGTTGAGCTCGCCCCAAATCGTCTTGTCTACTCGGTCGAAATCTTCCTGGCAACCGGAGTCGTTGGAATTGTCACCATTGAGAAATGCGATGCTGTTCGGAGTCTCGTCAAGCGACTTCTTCATGAGCTCTCCAACGACCTGTGCCCTCGGCTCGAACCCTTGCTGAACGATGTCTCCGACAACAAAAACAGTACCTTTGGTAACCGGAGGAAGTGCCACGGGTGTCTGTCCGGAGCCGTTTGGACCCCAGACTAGAAGAAAAACCGCGACGACGAAGGCGCCGAGTAGCCGTTTATTGGCCATAACACCTCATCTCGTTTTAACGGGTGATAGGAACGTTCTCGTTATATTAAATACTCTTATCTATCAACAAAGCAAGTCCGGAGAAGTTAGGGCTTGAATTATCCCTTGTCTTCGAATTCGCCTGTGTCAGTATCTGCTCCGGTATCAGGAGTCTCATCTCCGTCAACATTGAGAGCCCCAACCGCGGCTGCCTCCTGGTTGTCGATGTCGTCCCCCTTGGTGGCATACCAGATACCCAGACCGATAAGTAGCACGATAATAATGGCAATTATTGTTTTCATATAGTTATAAGACGTTAAAAAGACCGAAATCTATCTAATACCAGAATCACAACTGATTGTAATAGAAGCATATTTGTTTGGCAGAACTGTTATAGATGTTGGAGAACAGCGCGGCAACTGACTTTCGCCTGCGTTGATTACATAATTGCCGGGCGCAAGGTCAGCGGTGAATTTGCCATCTTTTCCGCTCACTGTTGCGATAATGACATTTGAAGGATTGCTAGCTCGAGAGATAGTGACCTTAGTCGCCAGAGGTCTGTCATTGCAGTCCTCTACCGGAGGATATTGCATCACCGGACAGACTGGTCCGACCATAATTAATCCCCGCACGCCAGATTTGAAAGGTACTATCCCTGTATCTCCGCCACTATCTCCAGTCGGGCAAGGAGCGAACTCGCACTTAGGACCACTTCGGCCTACATATGAGCCGTCTGGGCAGAGTTTGGCTTCCATGGTGCAATAGACCTGCTCACCTTCCTCCTCACTACTCTTGTATTGAGTATAGCCAAAGACAGCCCCTCCAAGTCCCAAAATTATAAGTAACACCACAATTGTTTTGGTCATATCCTTATTATAGACGTATTAAAGTTCTAATTTCGATTTCTCCCAGCCGAAGTTCTCTGTATCTATGAGGTCAATTTTGATCGGACGAAGCATATACCACGAATCTCCCTCTAGAACATCGTCAGTTTCTTTCGGTTCCGGATGGCCCCTTTTCACCATTTGCTTTACAGCTAAATCATATCTTGTTCCATCAATCTTTTCTGCCTGACCAGAGAATTGGATTCCTAGCTCCAGCTTTTCTCCTTTATTAGTAACGGTAATTGTTCCCGCAACTTGATTATTCTTAAGTATCGCCACTGAATGTCTTACTTCTGGGTCAGACATCCAGTAAATATTTAAGTTGTCATCGTATACATAAATTACATCAGCTACCCACACGCCACCATCATCCTGTGTAGCCAGACTCATAAGATACCCTTTGCTTAAAACTTCCAGAATTCTAGGTTTTATTTCCATTCGTCTATTTTACTCGTTTTATCATATCCAAGCTCTTTAGCCCGAGCGACAGACTTTTTCAAGAAATAAATCCAATGATCATTATCTTTGTTCTGATTTCTCGCTTCCCAGTTGGCCAAAATTTCATTGGATGTAGCCCAAGCCAAAACAAATTTTTCATGTTCCTCCAAATGGACAGGCACTAGGTCCGTGCTTTTTAGAATTACGAGAAAGCAAGTGGCATGAGCGACTCGGTCGACATTTCTAAGAGAATTATGATAATGGGTCAGAGCTTCCCCTATTTTTTCCACATGAAGGAAATCGTGTAAGCCGCCTTCTTCGGTCACTTCTCTTAAAACTCCTTCTTTCATATCCTCCCCAGCATCCACTCCACCGGAGAAAAGCCTAAGACGCCCGTCTTCCTGTTTGCCCATTGCGTACCTCTGCATTTCCGGATCAAAGACAATAGCGCATCCGCCGTCTCGGCGCTCTTCATTCTCCCTTTTGAGGCCAAACTCTAGGATTGTTTCCATAGAGTAAATATATCAGAATTCGGTAGATTGCGTATTTTAGAAACTCGAAGCCGCCATCTAAGTAGATGGCGGCTTGGGCTTGCCGTCGATTAGTCCCCTTCTTTGGACATACCATCTCGTGCCGATCATTTGCACTTCCGTCAGTTCGACCACTTGAGAACCTTTAATCGGCTCGGTGAAAGTGTGGTCGCGAATCTGGAAATATGGCGAGAGTAACTTTTTTCCCAATTCGGTACCGAGCTCGATCCACAACGGAGGCACGACTGTACCATCGAACCCGTCATAGACAACGAGTGGTGACTTGTCTCCGTATGTCGGAAACAGTTGAGTCGTGTGTATTCCTCCATTGCGGAAGAATCCCTTGGGTTTAATCTCTCTCCGATCCGACTCGCGTAGCCACAACATCACGGCTCCCCTGACGTCTCCAGTCATACCAAACCCTCCATTTTTAACAATACTCGTATATTCGACACATATCAAACCTTAGAAATTGTTTCGGATTTCGATATTAGATATTCGAATTTAAGTCCTTAAGGACTTCTGAAGCATGCTTCGGCGGCTTCACATTCTCATAAACTTTTTTAATCTTACCGTCCGGACCGATCAGATACGACATACGCTTTACTCCCATATACTTGCGCCCCATCATATTTTTCTCTCCCCAGACACCATACTTCTTAATCACCTTTTTATCTTCGTCAGACAGAAGCGTGAATGGAAGTTTATATGCGTCAGCAAACTTCCGATGGCTCTCGACACTATCTTTAGAAACTCCAAGCACCACGGCCTTTATTTTTTTAAAGTCTTGAAACTGGTCTCGTATCGTACAAGCCTCGATAGTACACCCCGGCGTATCATCTTTGGGATAGAAATATAGAAGCACCCACTTCCCTTTATATTGAGAGAGTTTGTGTGTCTTTCCATCCTGATCCGGAAGCGTGAAATCCGGCGCCTTCAATCCAACCTTGGGTATTTTCATTAAAGAAGTATAGCAAGAAAATTTTACGAAATCCGTATTCTATTTCAACGATGCATGCATCCAGCCCAGCAACAAGGTCGACGTTTCCCGGCTATGAGCTCTGTGCGCGTCCTCTCGATCCGGCGGCTCCTAGTCTCTAGCTTCTTTGCAGACTCGATCCAGCAGAGCCACTCATTACGCGCTAGTGGCGTAATATCCCCCCCCATGCTGCCCTCGCTCTTGGAGCAGAAGTAAGAGCCTTCCGCAAATCCGCTGACACTTTGTGCAACATACCTTTCGAACCTTAGTTCAAGAAAAAATATAAACCGGCGACTATTATTATTTGGATACAAATCGCCAATAGAAGCCTTTTGAGACCAGTAGCGGAAGGAACGAATGAACATATCTTTACAGATGAGAAATATAAAACAACTGCCATCACCGTAACTATGAGCAAATTCGGGCCCTCAGGATCGTTGAAAAAATAGAACATCACCCTAGAGCACACGAGAGATGTTAACCCCAGGATTAGTAATGAAGGCTTTTTTGATTTGAAATCCATCCGGTTACTGAAATTTTAATCTGCTAAATTCTTCTTTTTGCTGTATAAGTACTCCTTTAGGCGTCTCTTCAATAAACTTCGACCTTTGCTTGTTTTAAGATAACCTTCTCTACGCTTAGCGTCTATTTCGCTAAGTGATGCCTCATAGTATATCAATTTCCATGGACGATATCTCTTTGTAGAAGAATTTAGCCCTTGATTATGTTCATTTACCCTTTTCTTTAAATCGCTAGTATAACCAGTATATAATTCACCTTCCTTACTCTCTAGCACATAGGTATAGAACATAATCGGATTAAAATTCTAGTACCGGATCCATATTTATAATTATACTAGAAATTTACGAGCTGCGAGGGAAGGAATCGGACCTTCATTAGAAGCTTCAAAGGCTCCTGTCCTACCATTAGACGACCTCGCAATATCGCATTACGATACAGTAAAATACGTGTTTTTTCAATTGATTTGACATGAGTAAATAAATATTTTATTATGTGAAAGGAGGTTTCGCATGAACACAAGTGTTGCTTTTATTGGTATGTCGAACACGGGCAAGTCCCGGTTCGCCACACCCAAGCTGGAAGCCCTTGGCTTCACCAAGGTGTGCGTCGACGACGAGATCGAGAAGCGACTCGGCCCCGAGCTCGTCAAGCTCGGCTACAGCGGTATCGAGGAAATGGCGAAGTGGATGGGTCAGCCGTTCGAGGAGCAGTACTCCGAGAACTCCACCACCTACCTCGAACACGAGATCGAGGTGATGTGGCAGGTGCTCGGGCGACTCAAGCGAGGCGAGAGACTGGTCATCGATACAACCGGTAGCGTCATCTACACCGGCTCGCGCATATTGGAAGGTCTCAGGGAACAGGCGACCATCGTCCTTCTCGATGCTCCACAGGAACTGCAGGACGAACTCCTGGTCGAGTATCTGACGAACCCCAAGCCAAGGATCTGGGGCGACGACACGTACAGACCGTGGCAAGGAGAGGAACCGATGGAAGCGCTCAAGCGTTGCTTCCCCGACCTGCTCGCAATGCGCTATCTCAGGTATCACAAGCTCGCACACTTCACGATCGACTATCGTGTAGTGCGTAATCCGGCATTCACCGGCCAGACACTCCTCGACATGATCGGGGTGGTTGGAACCACGCACTGACAATCGTAGAAGGTTGTCACGGACCGGCTTTGCAAAGCCGGTCCGCTTTTTAATTTATTGCAATTTAATAAGATTCGTGTTATCATAGTTCGACTACGCTCACTATAAATATAGCCATGAAAAAGGACCCTAACTTTGTCCCCTTGAACGAATTGCCTCTCACTATTAGCGAGTTTCTAAAGAGCTATAACGAAAACATGCCTATGGAACACCCTCAAGTCTCTTTAGCACAACTCCACAAGTTCAAAGAAGCACACCAGTCAATGTTCAAAACAGATGGTATATGGTCTCTCGACCAACACAGAAAGCGCCTCATCGAATGGCTCCCCCAAAACATCTAATTCTAACATTCTGCAGAATGTTAGAATGTTGTATTCTCTATGCTGGTATTCTCAAGAACACCAGCATAGATTTCTCCATTGTTTAAAAGAACCCCTTGAAATTTTCAAACATTGCCCGCACCGCAAAGAAGGAGGAGGACAAGCAACCTAAAAGCAGAATGATAATAGATATCAATCTTAACTTGTTTGTATAAGAACTGCCGACCATAAGTAACTTTCTAGAATAGAGAATCCATCCAATGGGCAATAATATATAAGTTACAAGCGCAACAAATTTTCCTATTATTTCCCATTTCTGCAGATAAGCTTCATCTTCAGGATAGAAACCATGAGATGGATAATAGAACCCAGAAAATATTGATATAACAGAAGAAACTGGGGCGACTATTATAGCCACTAAAATTAGACCTATATCATCTTTATATAATCTATAAGTTTCCGACTTTTTGAGTATTAATACCTTGTCCGATTCATCGGCACGCCAGTCACGCAGATCTGACTTATTATCGACAATATCGAGTGCAAAAATAGAACCCGCCATTAAAATCAGATAGACTAGTCCTCCGACAAGTGAATATTTAAAGCAACTTTTCAATTTACTAAAATCCTGGTTTCAAACTCAATAGTATCCAACTGATATAAATTGCAGCTCCAACTATATTTATAAAAATAAATATAGTTATTTTACTTTTATCAACAGAGGTTCCATTATTTTTGTTGTACCGGGTAACAAGAATAGGAAGAAGTGGGGCTAGAATTATAAAGTACAAAATAAGAAACATACCATCTATCAAAAGACCAGTCTGCGCGTAAAATATTGGAATTAAAAATAATAAAACTGTAGTAAAAATATATTTAATCATATAGTTAATTATAACCTACTTTTAACCCACCCTTCAATTATATTCAGGGTAAACGACCACAACTTAACGAAAGGGGTTTTCCACTTCTGACCAAGTGATTTGTAAGCGATAGCAGTATTGTCCACCTGGCTAGGTTCTAGGGGCTTGAGGCTAGGTTCTAGCTTTTTGGATTTAGGAAGTCTGGCTTGTGAAGAATTTGTCGAAACTATAGTAGAGGTCGCAGAATAAATAGTTACCCCCAGAACTTCACCAGTAGTGGTAGCAATCTCCAAAATTGGTTCGGAAGAGGTGGCGACTGGCCTGGAAGTTCCAGAGTTAGAAGTTTCTAAGTTAGAAACTATAGTCGCTGATTTGCCGGTGGACTCTAGAAGACCGGCAATAGCGGTAGAAACATTCTGGAGAACCTCATATACGCCATCGTTCTGATTGTCCAGCGTAATTTGAGTGGGAGTATTTGAATTCACGCTAAATTGCACTTGAGTTGTCGTTTGCAAGACCAGATCAGTCCAGAGTGTGGTAGTGGCCACTTCCCCACTCACCAGTTCCTGTATGCGGACATCGAATGTGCCAGAATTTGTCGCATTGCCTCTGATAGTGTAGTTAACTCCATTTGGCAGGAAGGCGAACTTGTTATCGCCTATGACCTCGTAAGTCACTCCGGTAATCTCATTTTCTATATCACCATTCGCATCTGGCCCGACATGGTTACCGGAACTGTCATAAATATGAAGTTCAATAGGGCTATGGAAGCTCACTATCCTGCCGTCTGGGATGGTGCAACCACTAGAGGTGGTAGAAAGGTTAGAGTAAGGAGAGATGTCGAAGGTGGTGCTCGTAGAGGTTAGGATGCCTGCCACAAGCTCCTTGACCCCCGAAGTGCTAGGCATGAGAGCGTGTTGGGCGTTCCTAACGTAGTACGTGCTAGTGGCCGACATCGCCTCGGCGCTCTTGAGTGGTACGGTGCCGTCACCATTGATCATTTTGATGTTATAAATCGGATGCTCGCCATCTTCCAAAACATAGAATTGTCCGATGGTCGGCGTACCGCAACCGACGATATTGTAAGTCTCTACTCCATAAGTAGCGGGGTCTAAATTGTCTATCTCTTGGTGTAATGTATTGGCTCTGTCTACTAAAGTACTGTTTCGACCAGATGAGTTTAGATAACTCTTGGTCTGGTCGAACGTCAGCCTATCTTCTCCACTAGCGGCATTGAAGACGTAATATCTGTAATCATTGAGAGCATCATCAAAGTATTCCTGACTTGGTAACAGTTGGTAAACTGCCGGCATGTTTTGTGAAATTTCTTTCATTTTATTTAGATTCAAGAAAACAAACCCGGCTTTTTCAAACCCAAACTGGTCTCCAAAATTTAAAGCTTTGAAAGCCTTTGGAGCTCCCGTATGAGGAGTTCCAATATCTATAAATTTATCCACCGAATCTCCGCCATAATCTTTTAAATATTTCTTTACCAAAAGTCCTCCCATGCTATGAGCTACTATATCAACCTTAGTTACTCCTCTTTGAGCCTTTATTGCATCAATCTTTTCTTTGAGTGAAGTGATGGCATTTGATTCGTTATCACTAGCGGTCTTTAAAATATCTAAACGCCAGTCGTAAGGAAATTCAAAAGAATCCTGGTTCTCAGTAAAACTTGAGGATCCAAGTGTATCAAATAAATAATCGAAGATGTGACTACTAGATATATTTCTAATTACAGAAGGAGAAGATATCGTTTGTCCAGTAATTCCATCGGCATTAAGAACCAAGGTGTCTAAAAAGTTATCTGTAATAGAAGTAATAACATTTAAAGTACTAGGCCATATCTCAGAATTACCAGAATCAATCAATTTACTTCCAATTATCCCCGGAACAATAATTACCGGAGTTGTCGTGGCAACGGGAACTACTGGCGTATCGTAAATCTGGAGAGGAGTAAATGACATTGAATACGCATCTAATGGGTCTTGCCTAGGGTAGAGATTCGCTAGGGCCACCCAGTCACTTGTCGTCTGACCGGTAACATCGCGATGGAAGTTAGTGGTTGTCGTCGCTCCGGCTTGTTGAACATCGGCCGTATACCCCGTGGCATCAAACTGCACATCGTAGGCGTACCAGTCGGTCTCATGGCCGGGAGGTGCGGGAACAGGGGCAAGTTGGTAGATGACCTGCTGGTTTCTCACATTGGGCGTGGTGGTAGCTCGCGGGTCAAACTCGGTGATGTAGAGAAGTGGCGGATAACTGGCGAAAGCCATTCTGTGGTGAGTGTAGGTGAAGGTGATGTGCAAATAATTATTGACGTAATTTGTAACGTAATTTTGCAAACCTTCATAACTGGCCACTGCTGTAGAATCTCCAAACATCACTTGAACCTTCTCATCCACCGTATACGGATTGGTAATTTCCGCTTGCACCAGCGAACAACCACTTAAAAAAAGTATTGTGGCTAATAAAAACAGCCGTTTCATTTATTTTATTATAACCTGAATTTCAAAATATAAATTGAAACCGCCACGCCTGAGAGACGGGCGGTCTCTGTGTGGCAGCGGCGGGTTAGTCACGACCGAGTTGAGTTCTCGATGTGGGAAGTTTCTCTGTAGTGGGATGGTTGTCGAGGTGCAGAATGATGTCCTCGCCATCATTCGTGATGGCGTAGGTACCATTGAACGGCAGTTCCTCCGAGCTCATGATGTCTGCCATGAGGGTGACGAGACTATACCGGGAGATGCTGGTTGGGAATCTCGCCACAATACTGTGTGGCAACCTTTGAATCTTGACGCCTTCTTCCCTTTCTACGCGTGCTAAGACCTCTTCGAAGTGAGCCATGCAGTTCCTTCCTTTCCGTTTATTATTAAATCACGGATTTAATTGCCACACAACCCTCTATTCTAGTGTTCTCAAGAACTTCAGAATAGATTTGCCGTCGTTTGTGAGAGCGTGGCGCACAAAATTATTATCGTTCCTTTTCATAATGATGCCAGCGATAGCCAGCCTACGAACATGATCTGCTCCAGTTTTGTAATTAATCTTTAAAGTATCTGATATCTCCACCACAGATAATTCAGGTGACTTTTCTAAAAGCTCCAGAATCTCAATTCTTCTGTGATTAGCAAACCCACGTACCAGCCTTTCTAGTTGTCTCGGTTTTCTCATTTTTATTATACTTATTCTATGCTGGTGTTCTCAAGAACACCAGCATAGATATTTTAAACCTGTTTTATGGAATCCGCGAGGGCGATTTCGAGGGCTAATTCGGGGATGCTGGTGCGGCCGGAATTTTCGTAAGCTTCGATGAAGATAAGAAGGGTCTCCGAGGTCAGGTCTGGGCCGGCTTTGGCGGCCAAGTCTTTGAGATATTTAAAATCGTCTTCGGAGATTTGCTTCCCAATATAATCATCCATACCGGCTTTGAGACGGAGTAAAAATAGGAAGCGCAGGTGCTCGAGAATTAATTTCGCAAACAATTTCATATCGGCATTGGCCTCTGTAGCAGCCTGGACGGCTGCTACGCCCTTCTCTAAATTTTTCTCCACTATCGCGGAGAGAATATCTGCGACAAGTTCTGACTTGGGTGCCCCGGTTACCGTCTCCACTTCTTCTCTAGTGATTTTTTTATCTTTTGTCGAGCTTAAAACTTTCTCCAATATCCCATGCGCATCGCGGAATGAACCGTCTCCAAGCAGAGCTACAAGTTCTGCGGCGGCTGGCTCGAGAGTGGCGCCCTCTTTCTTGGCTATCGTTAATGCGAAGTCTTTCAAAACTGAAAGGTTGGGAGATTTGAATGTAAATGTCTGACAGCGTGAGATGACGGTCTCTGGCACTTTCTCTAAAGCGGTGGTAGCAAGAATGAATACCACATGGGCCGGAGGTTCTTCTAAAGTTTTGAGAAGCGCATTAAAAGCCGATTTTGAAAGCATGTGCGCTTCGTCAAGAATATAGACCTTGTATTTAGAATCATACGGCAAGGTGTACACTCCTTCGTTCAATTCACGGATGTCATCCACGCTAGTCTGTGATGCTGCATCCATCTCGACCAAATCGTGGGGCGAGGTGCCTATAGCTCGCGCGAGGATACGCGCGAGCGAAGTCTTGCCAGTACCGCGTGAGCCTGAAAACAGATAGGCATGGGAAATATTACCAAGACTGACCGCCCCCTCTAAAACTTTCACAATATGCTCCTGGCCTATGACATCTTCAAAAACTTGCGGACGATATTTGCGATACAACACCCCTAGAGACTTCTCACCTTTTTTCATGTAAGCAGTATAGCAAATCTGATAAATGAATAAGCCCCACCGCGCGTACGCGGTGGGGACTTGGTTAGACCGACCCGAAGGTCGTTTATCCTACGGAACCGTCCAGTTAAAGCACGCGGCCGGCTGAGGATTAGTGATGTTGATCTGGACGCAAACCTGTCCAGACCCCGAAGCAATTGCTCGGAGGACCGCCTGTGATCCGGCCCAGTAGTTGGTGCCGCCGATGTTGATCATCGTAGCGCCCGTGATCTGGAAACGCGACGGAGTCGTCGTGTACCAGTACGGGGTGCAGGTGCCGTAGTTGGATGCGTTCAACGTGATATTGCTATTCGCGTTGAGCGTTCCGCCAGCCTGGGTGTAAGTGACCGGCTGCGAAGCCGGGGTACACGACGGGTTGACGGTGTTGACCGTTACTTGTGCCGTCGCTGTGGTCGATCCTCCCGGACCGGTACAGGTGAGGCTGTAGGTAGTGGTCGACGTCGGACTGACCGTTGTGTTGCCTGAAGCTTGCGAAACGCTGCCCCAGTTGGCACTCCACGACGTGGCGTTCGACGAGTTCCAGGTGAGCGATGAGCTCTGACCTGAATTGATACTTGTCGGAGACGCGCTGAGCGAACAGGTCGGTGCCTGCTGTATCTGACTCACGTTCACCGTGACGCTTACCTGGCTACAACTCCCGGCCGAGTTACTGGCCGAGAAGGTGTAGGTGGTCGTTGCGCTTGGTGTCACCGTGGTCGTACCTGAGGCCTGGTTGACAGAGCCCCAGTTCGCATTCCAGCTCGTCGGAGTGTTCGTCGAGTTCCACGTCAGACTGACCGACTGGCCAGCGTTGATTGACGTCGACGAAGCGCTGAGCGTACAAGCGGGAGCCTGCTGAACTGATGTCGCTGTCCAGTTGTAGGACTTGCTAATGCTCGTCCCAGTCACCGTCACGCTCACGTTCGATTGACCCAGCGAGACCGCAACCAGAGTTGCGTTCGTCGAGCCCGTCGATGTGACCGTGAAGTTGTTCGTAGCGCTGGAAGACCAAGTCAGGCCTCCACAGTTCACGAAGTTTCCGGCTGCATCCTTGCAGAAGGCATTCAGGGTCGTCGAGCTGGGCGCCAGGACGGTGCCGCCCGGAGGTGTGTAGTCCACCGAAACGACCGAGCTCGGCGTGATACCTGTGCAGGTACCAGGCAGGATTCGCACCATATTGTTGCCGCGAGTGACGTTGTCCGCATTAGCGGTAGCAACAACGTTATATTCTCCCACGGTCGCAGGCCCGTTAGCGACGAAGGCGCCACTCGAGGTACCAAGCGTCACTCCGGTTTTCTGGGGCGTAATGCTCCAGGTTACTCCGTTCGATGGGAGGCCTGTCACCGTAGCGGTAAGCACCCGGGTGGCCATGCACTGACCGTCGAGTTCCAGAGTCACGGCTTGTACCGTGACACCAGTCGGCGTCGGTGCCGGCGCAGGAGCCGGAGCTGGGGCCGGAACCGGTCCAGGGACCGGAACTGGGGCTGGAGCTGGAGCTGGCACAGGAGGGCCGATCGGCCCGGGCGGTGCTGGGGGAGGAAGGGCGCTTGGCCCTGTCGTGACGATTTGGGTAATGTTGTCCTTACCACACCCAGTCACCGTCACAGTTACAACAAGAAGGGCCAGAATGGCCCAAGCACGCAAGATATGCACGGATAACCTTTCTTCCCTTCCGGGAATTGATTGGGATAACGAGAAACGAAGAACTAGAAACGGAGGCTTCTAGAGCCTTTCCTATCATAAATGACGGGTTATGTCAACAAAACTTACTCTAAAAATTGATTGATTATTTCCTCTACCTCTAGAGCATTTTCTGTCTCCATAAGTCTCGCTCGTAATTCACCCGCGCCCTCAAACCCATTGATATAAGCTTTAAAATGTTTCTTCATGATGGCAAAACTTTTTATATGTCCCAAGAGTTTTTCAAAAAGCTTAGTATGTTCTATTAAAACTTTTAATTTCTCCTCAGTACTTGGCTCACGCTCTGTAAACAACCACGGGTTCCCGAAAATTGCCCGCCCAAGCATTACTCCATCACAACCAGTCTCTTCTACTTTTTGTCTGGCTACTTCAAGATTAGGTACGTCTCCGTTACCAAAAATTAAAGTTTTACTCCCTGTCTCGTCTCTAATCTCAACAGCACGCTTCACAAATTCCCACCTAGCCGGCACCTTCGACATTTCCTTCCTGGTGCGAGCATGAATAGTGACGACTGCGGGTTCTTCTTTCAAAATTTCTGGGAGCCATGATTCGAGTTCAGGTTTATTAAATCCGACCCGAGTTTTAACTGACACAGGTAAGGCCGCTTGCCCTGAGCTTGTCGAACGGGCCCCTTCTTTTGCAGCTCTTAAAACTTCTCTAGCAAGTGCCGGATTTTTCATCAGCGCCGCTCCAGCGCCTTGCTTTTCAATAGTCTTATCTGGACAACCCATGTTGATATCAATACCGTCGAAGCCGAGCTCGACTGCGAGCTCGGCGGCCTTTTTCATGTTCTCTGGCGAGGAGGTGAAAAACTGCGCCACGATCGGCCTCTCACTTTCGGAATATTTAAGATCTAGCAAAAGTTTTTGCCTCCCCTCTTCGGGCGCCAGTGCCAAGCCATCAGCCGAGACGAACTCCGTCCACATCACATCAGGCTTACCATACTTAGCAATAATACGTCGAAAGGCCGCATCGGTAACATTAGCCATCGGCGCCAATGCGAATATGGGCCTCTTCAAATTTTCCCAGAATCCTTTATTCATTATTCCTTATTCGTTATTCACGAAACTTGTAGAATACTTTATTCTCGGTACGTAAGTCTAGCTCCGAAATTTTCTGTATGAAATCTACTTGAGCAGTGATCACCTCATCACCAAGGAATGCTGAAAGATTGGAATAGATGAGATTGAGATTACTTAAACGCCCGATTCGCATGCGTGCCTCATGCGCGAGGATAATTGTAAACTCTTCGACACCCACTTCCACCGCCAATGGTTCTATTCCCAATACTGGAAGATTCTCGATAAATTGAGCGAGCACGCCGAAATCTGCTGTCGGCAGGAATTGCTTTCCCAAAGGTTCTTCAAGGGTAGGTTTAAAAGTGTAGATAAAGTAGACCGCTCCAGAAAATAAAGGCGACTGATCAAAGATGAATCCCTGGTCATCCAGAAAAAAACATTCCCCTGCTTCCTCTGGATTTAACACGGAAGCACAATAGAGAGCGAAGGGCTCGCGCTCCGCCACGTCGATGCGTAAGAGACGCAAACCTTCAAGAGATGCGGCTACCGCGCTGAAGCGTGGAAATTCCTTGAGTAAGGTTTCTTCGACCTTCTGTCCAGGATAAATGAGGGCATTCCTCTTGGGCATGAGTCCTAGATAATTGCCGGCCAAAATTTGCTTGGCCATAGCTACAACATCTTCTTCTTTGACTACCCGAGCGCCCTCGACCGTCACATCGGCGATAAGAAGCTTCTCCTGTCGCGACACGACAATAACAATGATTAATAGAGTAAGCGCGCCGATAGCCCACCACCTCTGGCTCCGGCGTCTGGCTCTCAAACGCTTTTCCAGAAATTGCGGCGAGGAAAGCGTGGAACCAGTCGAGACAATCTTCAT
>JAUSGP010000035.1 GCA_030674415.1 bacterium
AATTTTGGATGAGATTGATAGAAAGGGTGCCGGAGAGGATGAGCAACAAAGGTTGAAAAACGAACTCCAGAAGTCAGTTGAGGAGGGGAATAAAAAGCTTGAGGAATTGTATCATAAGAAAGAAACCGAACTTCTCAAATAGTTCGATGAACTCACTATAATAATGTCCATTATTATCTTTCTCATCATTTTAAGTGCGCTCATCATCGTCCATGAGCTGGGGCATTTCGGGGTGGCGAAATATTTTGGTATTCGGGTCGATGAGTTCGGCTTGGGTTATCCGCCGCGAGCCAAGAAATTATTTTCCTGGCTTGGCACAGACTTTACACTCAACTGGTTGCCCTTCGGCGGGTTCGTCAAAATTTTCGGTGAAAATCCTACCGACTTGGAAACCGGGTTTCCAAGTGATAGTTTTCAATATAAAAATCGCGGTATTCAAGCCGCCGTGCTGGTTGCTGGTGTAGTCTGTAATTTCCTCTTCGCCTGGCTTATCATCGCCTCTGGATTTACAGCTGGTTTGCCTACTTCAAATGTTTTCGAACTCACAGCCATGACCGCCCATGGGCTGGGGGCCTTCCTTCTTGATGCGATTGTCGGTCAGGCTGATTTGTCCAATGTCATTGGCCCAGTGGGCCTCGTGGTCTTGGTGGATGATGTTTCCAAATTAGGTTTACAGTATCTCCTCTCATTTACCGCCCTTATCTCACTCAACCTCTCGGTTATCAATCTCCTGCCTTTACCGGCGCTCGATGGCGGCAGACTCCTCTTTGTCATTATTGAAAGTATTACTCGTCGCCCTATTCCTGCAAAATTTTTCAATGCTTTAAACGCCACCGGCTTCGCTCTCCTCATCCTCCTCATGATTCTGGTCACTGTCCACGATGTCCGCAATATTTTGTAAACTTGTCAATCCCTAAAATTTGGGGAAATTTAAGTGTGGGGGTAAAATAGCTCTATGAGACAAAGCCAACTCTTTACTAAAACGCGTCGCGAAGCTCCTGCCGATGAAGTGTCCAAGAATGCTATTTTATTGACTCGTGCAGGATTCATTCACAAAGAACTTGCCGGAGTCTATTCATATTTACCTCTTGGCTGGCGTGTCATTAATAAGATCAAAAGGGTGGTGAGCGAAGAGATGGAGAAGCTTGGTTCGAGTGAAATTCTGATGTCTACTCTCCAGAATAAAGAGACATGGGAGAAGACTGACCGTTGGGACGACGAAAAGGTGGATGTCTGGTTTAAGTCCAAGCTCGTCAATGGTGCGGAGATCGGATTTGGCTGGTCACACGAGGAGCCTATCGCCGAGATGATGAAGTCCCACGTCGCGAGCTTCCGCGACTTGCCTGTGGCGGTGCACCAGTTCCAGAACAAGCTGAGAAATGAAGTGCGCGCTAAGTCCGGTATTATGCGCGGGAGAGAATTCTTGATGAAAGATATGTACTACTTTGCCCTGACCGATGAGCTCAATACGGCTTTCTATAATGCGGTGATTGACGCGTATCTTAAAGTCTTCGAGAGGGTAGGCTTGGGAGAGACGACATACGTCACCTCTGCTTCCGGTGGCGTTTTTACAGACAAATTTAGTCACGAGTTCCAGACACTAACGGACGCGGGTGAGGATGTCATCTATGTTAACGAGATCAAGCGCATTGCTTTGAACGAAGAAGTTTTCAATGAAAAAACTTTGAGCGAGATGGGACTCAAGGAGTCTGATTTCGTGAAAAAGAAAGCGGCTGAGGTTGGTAACATCTTCAACTTCGGCACAAAGAAGAGCGAAGAGCTCGGTCTCTATGTCCAAGATGCCGATGGGGAGAAGAAGCCTGTGCATCTGAGTTCCTATGGTATCGGGATTTCAAGGCTTATGGGCACGATTGTCGAGGTTTGTTCAGATGAGAAGGGTATTGTCTGGCCTAAGGAGATTGCACCGTTCCAGGTTCATCTTATTTTGTTGGGAGATAAGGCTCAGGAGTTTGCAAACGAAGTGTATCAGGTTCTCACAGATCATAAAATAGAAGTTCTCTACGACGACCGTGATGCGCGCGCAGGAGAGAAATTTGCCGATGCTGACTTAATCGGTATTCCTACGCGCGTCGTCATCGGAGAAAAGAATCTTGATTCCAAGATGCTGGAAGTCAAAGAACGTGGATCGGAAGATGTGAGAATGCTCACTCTTGAACACCTTATCGATGAGCTTAAAAGATGATGAAGAAATTTCCAGGTTGGAAGAATCTCAAACGCTTGTTTTCTCACGACATCGGCATTGACCTAGGCACTGCCAACACACTTGTCTACATGCGTGGCCGGGGCATTGTCATCACCGAACCCTCAGTTGTGGCTCTTAACCAGAAGACCGGCCAGATTGTCGCTATTGGCGCCGATGCTAAGGCTATGATTGGCCGCACCCCGCAGCACATCACGGCCATCAAGCCTCTGGTTGACGGTGTCATCTCCGACTTCGAGACCACGGAGGAAATGATTAGCTATCTTCTAGGTAAAGCGACCACGGGGTCGAACAAGATTTTTTCCCCACGGGTAGTGGTTGGTGTGCCATCGAATATCACCAATGTCGAGATCCGCGCCGTACGCGACGCTACCAGGAATGCCGGCGCCGGCGAAGTGCATATAGTTGAAGAGCCGATAGCGGCTGCTATCGGCATGCGTCTGCCCATCCATGAGCCGGTTGGTAATATGGTCATCGACATCGGCGGTGGCACTACTGATATCGCCATCATCTCGCTCGGTGGCGTGGTTCGCTCCAAGAATCTGCGCATCGCCGGAGACAAGTTCAACTCCGATATCATTTCGTATGTCAGGAATCAGTTTAAAATATTGATTGGCGACAAGACGGCCGAGCAGGTCAAGATCCAGATCGGCTCGGTCTTGCCTACTCACGCGCCGCTCGAGGCTCCGGTCAAGGGCCGTGATCTCGTGACTGGTTTGCCGAAGGAAGTTATTCTCACCGACACCGACATCCGCGAAGCGCTCTCGCAGTCGGTCGAAAGTCTGATCGAAGGGGTCAGAGAAGTGCTCGAGTCGACGCCGCCGGAGATTCTCTCGGATGTCATGCATCGTGGTCTCTACCTCTCCGGCGGCGGGGCTCTCATTAAGGGCTTGGCCGAATTGATCGAAAATGAGATTAATATTCCCGTCCATGTGCCGGCCGATCCTTTGACTGCCGTGGCGCGCGGTACTGGCATCATCCTTGAGGACCTTGAGAGCTTCTACGATATTCTCATAGAGAACGAAGATGAAATACCTCCCAAAAAGTAGGTCACGCCACCCGTACCGTCGCTCGCTCGGCATTCTCGCGACAGTTTTTGTAACTGGGGCCATTCTGTTCTATCTTCTGGATTCGCTTATCATCACCGTGGTGGCGCCGGCGTGGCGAATGGAAAACATGGTGGCTAGGAAGTTCTCGGAACTCTCCGGATTCTTCCACACCCAAACTTTTCTTCTTGCTGAAAATGCTAGGCAGAAGGAGCGCTTGGCGTCTCTAGAAATCGAACTCTCGAGCGTTTCCGCTAGTCGCGAACAGGAGAATCATTTGCTCGCTCTTCTTGGTCGCGACACAGAATCTCTCGGCATCACAGCTGCCGTACTCACTCACCCGCCACAGACTCCTTATGATATTTTAACGATTGATGCTGGAGAGAAAGATGGAGTAACGCTTGGCGCTCTAGTCATCTTGCCGGAAGGGTCGGCAGTAGGCGAAGTCTTGGAAGTTTTCGGAGGCTTATCTAAGATAAAACTTTTTACCAGCTCAGGAATGAAGACTAATGCAGTACTTGAGAGGAATAATATGCCGGTAGTTCTGGAAGGAACAGGCGCCGGCAATTTCCGCGTTGTGGTGCCGAGAGATACTGCGGTCGAGATAGGAGACAAGATTCTTTCTGCTGATCTATCGGCGCGGCTGGTCGGCATAGTCGAGGACTCTACATTCGAGCCGACGGCTTCGTTTCAGGAAGTGCTCGCCAGAAGCCCAGCCAATATTTTTAATCTGCGTTTCGTTTTAATTAAAAGATGAATTATCGTATCTTAGTCACCGTTCTCGTCTTCCTCTCGATTATTTTCTTGCCTTATTGGTTCTACGTGCCAGCACTCATTCTTGCTATGGGCTTTTTCCCTCTCTTTTGGGAAGGAGTGCTTCTGGGATTTCTCATTGATGTTTTATATGGGCAAGGGATTTACGCTGGTTTTCTTTCATTAATCGGTCTCCTCATGCTCCTGCCTTTGCGCGAGCGCATCCGTACCCATAGTTCGAATACCTCACTATAAATGTCTAAGTTATTATTCAATAAAATTAAGCGGAGCCTCTCCTTCGGTGGAAGGGTGGAGAGGAAGTATCAAGATATCAATCCCGAAGATATTTTCCTGGACTCGACGAACCTGCCAGGCTTCGATAGTACCATGCTCGAAGGCCGGATCGAGCGGCCGATGGGGAGCACGACCTTTGCTAGTGTAAAGGTCGTGCTCTGTATCATTGTTTTGATTATGATGGGGAAGCTCTGGTCTCTGTCTATCCTGGATGGCCCGGTTTATGCAGAGATATCAGACAATAACCGCTTGGAGCAAACACTCGTCTTTGCTAACCGCGGATTGATTACAGACAGGAATGGTTTGGAATTGGCCGGGAATGCTATTAAGTCTGGCGAGAATGATTTCCCCCGCCGTCTCTATGTGCCTATTAACGGTCTCGCTCACGTGGTTGGTTATGTGAAGTATCCTCTAGTCGACAAGGCCGGTATATATTATGAGAAAGAATATCGGGCCAAGGACGGCGTCGAGCGCGCCTATGACGCAGAGCTCAAGGGCAAGAGCGGCAAGAAGCTCGTAGAGACTGATGTCTTAGGCGCTGTCACTTCCGAGAGTGTTATTGATAAGCCTGAAGACGGAGAGACGATCACTCTCTCGATTGATGCGCGTGTCAACGAAGTGCTCTACAACGCCATCAAGTCTCTTGCCCTAGACAACGGCTTCGTCGGGGGAGCGGCGGTCATTATGGATGTCAACACCGGCGAGCTCTTGGCTCTCACTAGTTATCCCGAGTATGACCAGAACGCGCTTACCCGGGGTATGGATCAAGCCTCTTTCAACCGGCTGCTTAATGACAAGCGCAAAGTATTCCTCAACCGCGCGGTCGGCGGGCTCTATACTCCCGGCTCGATCATTAAACCCATTCTCGCCCTCGGCGCTCTAGAGGAAAATATTATTTCTCCAGAGAAGGAGATTTTGAGCACCGGTTCAATCACCGTGCCGAACCCTTATGATCCGGAGAAGCCCTCGATCTTCAAGGATTGGAAGGCTCATGGTTGGACAGACATGCGCGAAGCATTGGCCGTTTCTTCCGACACTTACTTCTACTCTATCGGTGGTGGATTCGGCAATCAGAAGGGGCTTGGTATCAGTCTTATCGATAAGTACCTCAAGCAATTTTCTGTCGCGGAGACCACAGGTATCGAACTCGGTGGGGAAGTGGAAGGCCTCATACCAACGCCAGAGTGGAAGGCAGCCACCTTCGGCGGTGATATCTGGCGTTTGGGAGACACTTACATCACCGCCATTGGCCAGTACGGCACCCAGATCACACCTCTTTCTGCTGCGCGCTTCATAGGAGCGGTCGCGAATAAAGGCAAGATTCTCAAACCATCGCTTCTCAAAGGTGGTCTAGCCGAACCGATTCAGAGTACAGTCACCTTTGATCCCGAAGACTGGCGCGTAGTGCACGAGGGCATGAGAGAGGGTGTGACCTATGGCACCTCGGTCGGATTAAACGTCCTGTATGTCAAAGCGGCCGGTAAGACCGGCACGGCCGAGGTCGGGTCCGGCAAGACTTATGTACATTCTTGGTCGGTCGGATTCTTTCCGTATGAAAATCCACGCTACGCCTGGGCGGTAGTCATGGAAAGGGGCATGGCCACCAATACCGTTGGTGCCACTTATATCATGAGACAACTTTTCGACTGGATCTCCGTCAATGCTCCAGAGTACTTTAAGGAAGTTGCACTCGGACCTTAACAGGAGTATGATGTCGCCAATCAATAACGGAAATTCCATGCAAACCGATCAAGAATACTTGACCAAAGAGAAGTTCAAAGAGCTGGAAAAGGAACTGGAATATTTAAAGACCATCAAGAGGAAGGAGGTGGCCGAATCGCTGGAATACGCCAAGTCTCTAGGCGATCTCTCCGAGAATCAGGAGTATCAGGAAGCGCGCGATGCACAGGCTGTCCTCGAGGATCGTATCGGGAGGCTCGAGAACATTCTCAAGTCTGCATCTATCGTCTCGGCCAATCAGAGCTCGGTAGTGGGAGTCGGCTCCCTCATGACCGTTGAACGCGAGAGCGATAAGAC
>JAUSGP010000007.1 GCA_030674415.1 bacterium
AAATAATATATGAACGAACCGAAGAATTTCAGTGAGTTGATAAAAATCTTTACAGATCTCATCAGTCTTACCTTGCCGGTCATCGCAGGGCTCGCCCTCCTAGTCTTCTTCTGGGGCTTGGCTAAGTTCATCATGAACGTAAGTGGGGATGAGAAGGCCGTGGCGGAAGGGAAGAATCTCATGATTTGGGGTCTAGTGGCCATTTTCGTGATGGTCTCGGTTTGGGGCATATTGCGTTTCTTATACGCAGACATAGGCTTCTCCCGTCCGTTCGGGCTTCCCTTATTGCCACCATATAGGTAATATAAATATATGAAAAAATTGACGAAAATGATTCCCTTTGCCTTGATGGTTATGCCTGCCGTGGCCATGGCTCAGCTGACCGGTACCCAAGGCCTGGTTCGTAGAGCTGGGGAATTAGTCCAATCTCTCACCATAGTAGTAGCCGGTATCGCCCTTCTGGTCTTCTTCTGGGGCTTGGCCAGGTTTATCATGAAGGCTGGTGATGAAACTGCTATTGAGGAAGGTAGGAGACTTATGATCTGGGGCGTCGTAGCTCTCTTCGTCATGGTCTCTGTCTGGGGGATAATCTACTTTATCGGTCATGAACTCTTCCCGGGGATGGGAGATAATTACTATGAAGGTCCACCGGTGCCTGGATTTCGCCAGTAATAAGGGGATAACCCCGTTGTTTTTCCACAGCCTTGACGTATCATAGAGTTATACCGTCAGGTATGGGAAAGTTAAATAAGTTTATTAAGTTAAATAAGTTCTATAAGTTAAATCAATGAAAAAAGTTATTCTTACCGCTCTAGCCTTCGCGCCGACATTGGTCTTCGCTCAGCAGTTGGGGAACCTCGAGACCCTCGTGCGCTCCATCGGCAGACTGATCAACCTCGCGCTCCCTATCGTCGTGGCCATCGCCCTTCTCGCGTTCTTCTGGGGCCTGGTCAAATTCATCTTCAATGCCAAGGATGAAGAGGCTAGGAAGGAAGGCAAACAGCTTATGATCTGGGGCCTTGTCGGTCTCTTCGTCATGGTCTCGGTCTGGGGCTTAGTGCGATTTATCGGCAATGCTCTCAACATCCAACAGGGAGATACTATCATCGTCCCTCAAGTTCCTGGTCTCTAGTTCGACTACGCTCACTACAAGTAATGCCCATCGCTGAATTTCTCAACAAGATCAATGAGTTCATCCTGAACCCGTTGATCCTGCTTGCCTTCGCCGTCGCCCTCCTCGTCTTCTTCTTCGGAATCTTCCAGTTTATAAAGTCAGAAACTGTCGATACCAAGCGCGATGAAGGCAAGAAAAAGATTCTCTACGGACTCCTCGGTATGTTCATCATGATTTCCGCCTATGGCCTGATTCGCCTGATTCTCAATACCTTCGGCATTACTTCCTCCGGCTATCCATTCAATTAAAATTTCAGCAAATTCAGTATGAAGAAGCGCCCTCGACCTTTCGGTCTCGGGCGCTTTTGGTTACCACGCGCACATTTGCGGAGTGGTGCAATAGGTGAGAATGACTGCGAAGCTGACCTCCGTTACCGGCGGTACAACTTCGAAGACCTGGATACGGTAGCCCTCGGCATCGAGGTGTCCGTTGTCGGTGGTTAAGCCGACGGGGAACACTTTCGGTGTCATGTCCCATCTCCAGCCTCTCGGTACACTCACGCTCGCGGGGACACCGGCCTTAGCCACCAGCTGAAATATTTTCGCGCTGGGAGTTGCCGGTTGAATCGTTGCTACTTGCATCACTGCCGGTGTGACTATTGGTACTGTGCCGGGGGTGTTCGTCACATGTGTCGGCATTTCCACCCGGTCATTTTCCGGCCAGTAAGAGGTGCCGATGATGGCGACGAGTAGCACAGCGGCCGCTCCCGCTATCCAGAGTCCCCGTTTTCTTGATGTGAAGGCTTTGAAAACGAGGTAGCCGAACGCGAGGGTCATCACGACGAGGAACGCCAGTTGCCACCCCGATACTCCCTCGAACATGTTCTGAAGAACAAAGACGAGGATGATCGCGGCAGCGACTCCAAGGATGAAGTTCCTCAGAAGTGAGGGAACTTCGCTCCCGGATCCTTCTCCCGGTTCCAACGCCTCCGTGGCTGTTACCCAGGCGGGCGGTTGAGGAGGAGCGGTTGGGGCGGCGGGTGCCGCCGTAGTCGCTGTGGCTGCCGTTGTTACCGGAGCTGGTCCGGGTATCGGTGGTGGTGTGGTGTTTGCGATTGGTGTTGTCGTCGCCCGAGACCGTTCGGCTTCGGCTCGCAGACGAGCCATGTCTTGGTCATACAACGCTTCTGCGACCTTGTGCAGGTGGTCCTTGGTCTTGCGGATCTTTCTGTCTTCTCGATCCTTCTGCCACGTGGCGTATCGCTTTTTCAGATTCCACTTCATGTTGCACCTCCATGTGCTGTCTTTAAAAACTATACACCCAATCATATAAAAAGTCAAGGGCCGGACGATTTCGTCCGGCCCTGCATACGTTACGGATTCTCGGGAAAGGTTACTGCAACCCCCGTCCCTTGTTGATTCAAACTGAGATACTTGACCTCCCCCCATCTTACTGCTTCAGCCAACGAGAGCTCGGCACCTTGCGGGACAGACATTCTGGCAGCGAATTCCGCTGCGATGCCTTCAGCTTCAGCTTTCCGTTCCATCGCTTTGCCTGTGCCTCGTACCTTGGCTTTCTCTGCGTTCACGGCTTCCACCTTCAGTTCATTCTCGGCAATCGTGATCTTTCTCATCGAGTCAGCGACATCCTTGTCTCCGCCTTCTTCGACGTAGTCGAAGTCTTCGAAGCGAGGACTGTCGATCTTGATGCCTTGCCCGTCGATGAGACCGACCGTGGCCGTCTCGCCAACTTGCTTTGTGTTTGCCCGCGCCATGGCATCGACCATCTCATTGGTGCCGCTTGTGTCGATCTCGCTCTGAAGCGTCTCAGCTGTCTTGTTCTGAACGTGTTCCCGGATGCGAGAACGAACGGCTCCGACGGTCTGGTTTTCCCACTTACCGGCGATGAACTCCGCTTTCGGCGGATTCACCATGAAGGCGTTGAAGGAAACCATGCCGGTAACTCGACCGCCAAGAGTGCCGGGAGCACTCTTGGGCTGGATCGTGCCGAGGTTTAGAGCCATCGGCGTCGAGAAGTAGAAGATATGCTCCTCTCCCTTCTTAGTTTCCTTGAGGACGAGCTTGCGGCTCGGTTCCTCTCCCGACTTCTTTCCGTCGACGGTATCCATCGCTTCCCACTTGCGGTGGCGCCTGTAGAGCTGGCGGTATAAACCTACCCAGCCCACGCCAAGTTGTGCCAGTCGCCGCGCCCAACTGCTTTTGGGGCGAGGGTCTCTGGGAAACTTCGTGGCGAAGACCTCATCGTCTTTGTGGTAAAACTGCTGGTCTTTCTTGTGAAAGTACCAATCCACAATGTGTCCGTGCAGGAGGCTTGCAAAGTCTCCGCCCGGGGTCCAGCCCTTGGTGTACAAGTGGATGTGTCCGCCGGAAGGAAGCTTCCGTACGGGGGACCACCATTTGTCACCCTCGGCGAGCCACAGGATGAGCAGGTCGAGACCATATTTCTCAATGGTCTGGAGAAGTGCCATGAAGATCACTCCAAGCACTAGAACTAAGCTAATTTCTTCCATAGAGACTCCCTTGAATGCGAGGATTACGAACTTTCAGTCTGCTTACATTATATCACACTATGTAGAAAAGTGCAAATTGGAAATTGGTTATCCCTTGAAAATGTAATGCGGATAAGATAAGTTGGTTGAGGATAACAATCGTACACTTCTCTTCTGGGAGGGTCCATGGAACAGAGTGAGACGCAGGGCGGGTGCGACATCATCTTCTACGCAGTTCACAACGGCAATGGCGGGAGGAATACTCGAGGTGCGCGCGTGATCAGATTTCTTCAGAATCGACCCGAACGACCAAGAGGGTCGGTGAAATATTTCTCGTTCGTCTTCACCTCGGCGGAGTTGAGCAAGAAGCTTGCTAATAGCTCCGTGCCTGTTGTCGAGATCGTCGAAGGCCAGCTTGGGAGTAAGCACTGGAGGCCTTACGATGCTCATGACCAACGTCTGCTCCATCGTTCCGCCGCCGCCCAGTATGTGGTTGAAGTCGGCAGCAAGGCAGTGGCGACGGAAGCCTGTCTGAAGCGCTGTGCCGAACAGGTCCTGGTCGTCTTCAGCCTGAAGAACCGCATCTCGTCGGACAGACAGTATCCGTGGGGCGCGGCCAAGAAGTCACGGCGCCCGTTCAAGCGGGCAATCTCGACCGGAGAACGCTCGACGCACGCGGATGTTGGCAGGTCTCGGTAAGAATCTAAGTCGGCTGGTGCCCATTCGGGCGCCAGCCGACTTATTGTTTACCTCGAGCATGGTCGAGGGGTATAATGAAGAATAATGAAAAACAATTCTCCCTGGATTCACCAGCTCAATAAAGAAAGGGTGATTGAGCATTTGAAGAAAGATATCGAGTCCGATGTGGCGGTAGTTGGCGGTGGCATTGCCGGCATTTCCACCGCCTTTTTTATCTTGCGCGACACACTTAAGTCGGTCACTCTGCTTGAAGGCGGTCGCCTTGGCCACGGCGCTACGGGACACAACGCAGGACAGGTTACGAATTACTTCGAACGATCCTTCCACGAACTGGTTGAAGAGTTTGGATTGGAAAAGGCTTCAGCCGGCCAGCGTTCTATTGAATTGGCCTGGGAACTGATGGGTCAGATGTACACCGAAGCTAACCTCGATATTCCGTTCTCCCGCTTTACTGGCTTTGCCGGATTTTCTACCTTCGAACAAATTATAGCGGTGCTAAAGAACAATGTTTTAAGGAGTCGGGGCGGACTTGATGTGAGGCCTCTGCTCATTGCCAACAATATTGAGTCGAAGGATAGTATTCCAGCGGAGTATGAAGGCTTCTACGTCCTAGTACCACAAACAGAAATTCTCGATAAGCTGGAAACAACCAATGCAGACTTTATTGCATTAGCCGAGAGTCAAAAGGGTGTTGTCAACTCTGCTCTCTTTACCGAGAGGGTGGCAGAGTATCTTCTGAAGAAATACCCCGATAGGTTTTTTCTCTACGAACAGACTCATATAAACAAAGTGGTGCTTCACAAAGAGTACGCGATGCTCGATGCGGAAACGCATACGGTCAAAGCTTGGAAGGTCGTACTTTGTACCAATGGTTTCGACAGGATCAAGATCTTTGACGCTTCGGGTCTCGAGATTGATACTCGCTTCCATCACTCAATTCACGGAGTAGTGGGGCGTATGTCTGGTTATCTTGAAGACATGGCCAAACCTCCCATGGCAATCAGTTACTACATGGGTGTACAAGCCAGCTTTGACGACATGGATGATCCTTATTTCTATCTCACCCGTCGCGCTTATGAATACAACGACAATAAGCACAATCTGACCTGTCTTGGCGGGCCTCAACAGATGATTCCTGACCGTGCCGAGTATCATCCCGAATTTGATTATCCGGAAGAAATTGAGAAAACAACTGATGCTTTCTTACACAAACTTTATAACATCGATCCGACTAAAAATGTGGAATATCTTTTCACCTGGCATGGCTTAATGGGCTACACTCCCAATGGCGTACGTCTTGTCGGTGAGGAGCCGAAGAATCCGGTCCTTTTATATAACCTCGGTTGTAACGGCGTCGGTATCCTGCCTTCGATTTTCGGCGGTGACAGGATCGCAAAATTGATTAAAGGGGAGAAACTTACGGCGTCAATTTTTGATCCCCAAGACCGGTGAAGGGCATCTCGATCCTGACTGGTGTTTTTCTGATTATATCGATAATCTCATCGTGACTGTCTGTGATAGTAAAGAGATTGAGGTCAGATGGTTCGATCATTTCGCGTGAGAGAAGCTCCTTTTCAATCAAATCTTTAACCTTGTTCCAGTACTCGCTACCGACGCAGATGACAGGGACGTCTAATATTTTTTTCGTTTGAATGAGAGTGATGATCTCGAAGAATTCATCGAGCGTGCCGAAGCCGCCGGGGTAGAAGATGAAAACTTCCGCGCCGAACGAGAGGCAGACTTTCCTAGCGAAGAAATAATAGAAACTGACACTTTTAGAAATATAAGCGTTGACGGGTTGTTCGTGGGGAAGTTTGATGAGGAGTCCGAGTGAGGTGCCACCGGCTTCAAACGCGCCACGGTCGGCGGCTTCCATGATGCCTGGGCCACCACCTGAGACGACCGAGTAGCCAAGCTCTTTGACAATCCGGCCACAGAGAGTGCGAGCACTTTGGTAGTACGGGTCAGACTCCTTGGTCTGGTTAGAACCGAAGAAGGTGACAGACTTGGGATAATTCTCGAGGAACTTGAAGCCTTCGGTAAATTCTCTAGAGATCTCGGCCACACGCTCGAGAGCCCCTCTTTGCATTTCGTCGCCGTTTTTCACTACCGGATTCATGTTATAATTCTAGCATATAAATTAAGTAGCCCCGACGCCTAAGGTGTCGGGGTCCCGACTGAAACGTCGGGAAAAAATATGAAAAATCTGTCGAGAAACGAAGGGTTGGCGGTGGCGGCGGGGCTGGCTCTCATGGTTTACCTCTTCTTCTCTGAACCCTTGATGAACTTATTTAATCCCCAGGTTAATAATCAAAACACCAATATGATCGAATCAGGATTCAAGACAGAGGAGGTGTCGGTCGGGCAGGGAAATCTTGCAGAGCCTGGCGACACACTGACCGTACATTATGTCGGCAGATTGCCGAACGGTCAGGTCTTCGACAGTTCGCTTGATCGCAATACCCCAATCACCTTTGTTCTCGGTTCCGGCCAGGTCATTCGTGGTTGGGATGAAGGTCTACAAGGTATGCGCGTCGGGGGTAAGCGAGTGATTACTATCGCTCCGGACTACGGGTATGGGGCTCGGGCTGTCGGTGCTATCCCAGCCAATTCCATTCTCATCTTTGAGGTTGAACTTGTCGATATTGAGAAGGCGGCGCGCTAACACATGCATCACGCGTATCTCTTAGTGGGCTCTCCGGAGGCGGCTGAAGAGCATCTCCAGGCCTTTCTAGCTCCTCAAGGTATTACTTTGACCGGCTCCCCAGACTTCTTCGTTTGGAAAGAAGCTCTCTTCGGCATCGACGAGGCCCGGGCGCTAAGTGTGGCCGCAGCACGCAAAGCCTTTGTTAATAAAAAAATTTTCTTTATCGCACCGGAGAAGCTGACGCACGAAGCGCAGAACGCACTCTTGAAAACTTTTGAAGATCCGTATCCTGATACGCATTTCTTCCTCTCGGTTCGCGAAGAGGCACTCGTCCTGCCAACCCTCCGTTCCCGCATGCAGACAGTACATGTCAAAAGCTCGGCTTCTGACACTAAAGAGAACGAAGCAGAGAAGTTTCTCTCACTCTCGATCGCTGACCGACTTGCGTTCACTAAGAAATTTGTTGACCAAGAGAAGAATGTTTCACTTTTCCTTGACCGGCTCTTACTACTCTCGCGGGAAAACAAATTGCCGACAGAGACCGTCAAGAAAATTTATAATGTCAGGCAGGTGAGCGATGACCGAAGCACATCAGCTCGTCTTATTCTCGAACACTTGGCAGTAGTCTTGCCCTGAGCTTGCTTGCGGTGAGCCTGTCGAACCCGTCGATGGGTGTTATAATCCAGGCATGCAATATGCCGAGGTTTTAGAATGGTTGCGTAAGGAATATGCGGGAGTGAGAAGCGGACAGGCCAGTCCAGCTATTCTTGATGGGGTTAAAGTCGAAGTCTACGGCAGTCCTATGGTTATAAATCAGCTAGCCACCATAACCATAAATGATTCGCGTTCCCTCCGTATCACGCCTTGGGATAAAAGTGTCATTAATCTCATTGATACCGCTGTAAGGCAATGCAATCTCGGGGTCTCGATAGCCACTGATTCCGAAGGTTTGAGAATTTCTTTCCCACAACTTACAGCAGAGAATCGCCAGGCTCTTCTAAAGATTGCTAAACAAAAGCTTGAAGAGGCTCGCATCAAGGTGAGGAATGAGAGGCAAAAAATTTTGGATGAGATTGATAGAAAGGGTGCCGGAGAGGATGAGCAACAAAGGTTGAAAAACGAACTCCAGAAGTCAGTTGAGGAGGGGAATAAAAAGCTTGAGGAATTGTATCATAAGAAAGAAACCGAACTTCTCAAATA
>JAUSGP010000010.1 GCA_030674415.1 bacterium
CTTTGGTTGCGGCCTATCTCTCTACTAGTACTCTGGCAGGGGAAAGTGCGCTTGGAAATATGTATAAGCTCTTTATGCTTATTACCGTGTTAATATTTGGGGTGATTGTGGGACTATATTTGAAAAATTATATTAAGCCGGCTGTAATCATCCCGCTTTCTGCAGTCGGACTCTTTTTTATAGTCGTCGCTGGCGGACTTTTCGGCGCCATGGTCTATGGCACCAAATTCGACCCCTTCATGGCTCCGATATTTAAACTTCTTAATGTTTATTAATTAAATGGCATACCATCCCCTCCGTCCACATAAGCGTTCTTTGATAGGAGTTCATCCTACTCTGGACAAGGCTGTATATATTGCGGGCATCATCTCTCTCACTATGATGTTCCCGCAGTTGAAACTGATTTATATGGGGAAGAATGCCGCCGGTTTGGAGCCCATCACTTGGCTGACACTTTCTCTCATGGATATACCCTGGATTATTTATGGCATAGCGCACAAGGAGAAACCGCTGATATTTATCTACACCATGTGGCTCATTGTAAACGTTTTGATATTTATCGGGGCAGTCATTTATTAAAAATGCAAAACGCCTTCCTTGCGGTCGGCGTCTTGCTCCATAAATATACTCCCTAGCTAAAATCTCGTCAACCCCAACCTGGGGATAATTCCATGAACATGATATTGGAATTAACTTTTGGTAAAGACATGGTCTATTTATATCATTTTCCACTTATAAAAGTAGAAGCCGCCCGCGAAGCGAGCGGCTTCGGGGCGGCTACAATCAGTGAGATACCCAGCATCTACGTGGATCGATCGGGTAAACGAAGACTTCGACACGAGCATGTGGGTATTGCAAGAACACCGTTGCCCCTAGCCGCCCAGCAACCGTATCCAGGACCGCAGCAGTCCTCTCGGGCTTGGCATAGAGCGTGATCTCGACGATGATTTCCGTCCCCAGCCCGTATTGCATGCTGTCGGGCGGAAACAGTACTGTGACGTCTTTCTCATCCTTGAGACCGAGCGTGCTTACACCCACGAGCGAGTCGACGAGGGCCTGTTGTAACTGACGAAGCTGCTCTTCTTCTTGGTGCGGCAAGCACCACACTTTCACTACGGGCATGAGTCACACCTCCGTTTTTAATAAAAGCACTTATCTCAGTGCTTGTCAATAAGCTGGCTAAACGGTTCTTTCATTTTACCTATACGTTATTTACTCACGGTCGTGAGAAGATAGCGTACGAACATTTCTAGCGATCGCTAGGAATGTTCGATTGTTTTAATAACTACACCACTAAAGTTATTGACAGGCAAGATACGCTTGCTATACTGCTCGGCAGAACAATTTGAAAGGTGGTGAGCGATGGATCCTTCGTGGGTGGAAGCTTTCTTCTTCACAGCGATGCAACAAGGCTATGCGGGCGGAACTGGTCCCAAAACCAAGGTGCTGGACATGCCTGGCTACAAGGAAATTCGGTATGCGGATGGTGATTTCCTGCTCGTCGACCGTTGGTGCGTCAACCCTGATTCCGAGAAATCGGCTGGGACGACTACCATCTGGTATCAGGAAAAGCCTGTCTGGTTAATGGGCTACGGCGGAGTCTATCCCAAAGTAGTGATCCCTTTTCTCAAACAGGCTCTGCGCTTTCAGTACTGCAAGGACGGCCACTTCCTCGGCGGTCGTGGTCCAAAACTAGTAACAGATCGTGTTGCTGGTCAAATCTACATGAATCGGCCAGTGCAGAATGATTTCGATCGGTTCAACGGTCGAGAGGAGATCGTCGACATGAGCACGGGGGCGGTAGGTTATCACGACTACTGGGGAATGAGCCTGCTCTAGGATTTGGACGGCGCACAACCTTCGGGAAGTGCGCCTTCGCTTTTATAATTACTCTGTTTACCCCATACGTTATTACCTCACGGTCGTGAGAAGATAGCGTACAAACATTTCCAGCGATCGCTAGGAATGTTCGCACATAGGGGAGGGCTATGTATTAGATAAAATGAAAGAGCCAGCGAAGAGTCGCGATTGCTGACTCCTCCACTGGCTCCGCTCGTGTATTGGCCCCTACGATGCCAGTCGCCTTCTCCGCTCTTCCTTCCATGCCGTAGTAAGGCGGTCCGCATGCCTTTCGCGCTTCGCTACGGGGCCATCGAATCGAAGTGGCACATGGAATCCCAAATTGACCGTAGCGATCGTATTGAGGCCCAGCACCTCGTAGCCCCTGATGAATGAGCCGTAGAGTTGCCCCAGTGGACACTTGGTGTGGCTCCCCAAGTCCATCGTGGCCTCATTGGTCTCATGCGGCCAGCCCGGGCGATTTTCATCGAGAAATTTGGCACCCCGTCGTGCGCTAGCTGTTGGCGGTTCAACGAATACATGAGTAAACACAGGTAGCATTTCTGACCTCCGAAAAACAAACTACCACTTTATAAAGAATAAATCTAGACCCCGAGAATTACTGGGATAACTATTGGTTTCTTGGCTGTCTTTTGGAAGAGGAAACGGGAGACGTCTTCGGTCACGATGTTTTTAGCATGGTCGAAGTTGATGGGATTACTGCCGGCGGTTGCAGACTCGATCGAGCGTTTGATGACGTTACGCGCTTCGCTCAAGAGGTCTTGGGATTCGCGCAGATAGACGAAGCCGCGGGCGATAATGTCCGGGCTCTTTCGTAATCGACCATTCCGGGTATTAACGAGAGCGATGATGACGAAGATGCCATCAGCGGCGAGCATCTTCCTGTCGCGGATAACCACTTCAGGAATGTCTCCCACAGTAAGGCCTTCGACTACCATGTCTTCATAAGGCGCTCGGACCGGAAGTTTAACGAACTTATTACCACCCTCGCTGATCTCGATGATCGAACCATTCTCCGGCACGATAATGTTCTCGCGCGGGCATCCAAGGGCAGCGGCGAGCTCCGCATGCATCTTGAGACGGAAGTGTGAGCCATGAACGGGCATGAAGTATTTGTAAGGAATCTGTTTGTGAATCCACTCGATCTCTCCGCGCTTGCCGTGTCCCGAAGTGTGCACGTCGGAGTCAAGATAAGTGATGACCTTGGCGTCCTGACGGAAGAGATTGTCTTTCAATCTTTCGACGGCACGGTCATTGCCCGGGATAACAGAAGAAGAAAGGATGATAGTGTCGCTTCGGGTGAGCTTGATTTGCTTGTGCGTCTTGTTGGCCATTCTGCCGAGTGCGGCGAATTCTTCGCCCTGGGCGCCGGTAGAAATCATCATAATCTTGTTCGGCGCGTACTTCTCGATATCTTCGAGAGGAATGACGTCAGATGTATCAACAAGATTTAAATGCTTGATAATGTCGATGTTGGTTTTCATACTGCGTCCTTCGATCACGATTTTCTTACCGTAGCGTCTGGCACTTTTGAAGAATTCGATCAGACGTTCCGCTTGGGAAGCGAAGGTGGCGATGATGATACGTCCCGGAGCGTCTTTGATAATGCCATCGATGTTCTTCAAGATCGAAGCTTCAGAGGGGGAGAAGCCGGCTTTGTCGATACCGGTTGAATCCATGGTAAAGAGCAGGATATTCCTGCTCTTAAATTCTTTGTATTGTTCAATCTCTTTTTCTACGGGCACACCATTCTCGTTCTCGACCCTCACATCTCCGGTGTTGAAGATGTCTCCGTAAGGAGTCTCAATGATGATACCGGCTGAATCTGGGATCGAGTGGGTTAGGCCGAAGAAGCGCACCTTGAAGTTCGGTGAGATGGGAATAGATTTGTCATTGGCGTCTACAATGCGCATATCAAGAGCCGGTAGATGAGGGAATTCTTCCTGACGTTTCTTGATGAGGAGTGCGCCGAATTCTCGCGTGTAAATCGGGGGGTTCCCCAGGCGACCAATAAGATAGGGAATACCGCCGATGTGGTCGAGGTGGCCGTGGGTGATCACAAGCGCCTTAATCTTATCTTTTCTTTCCTCAAGATATTTGACGTTAGGGAGAATGTAGTCGATACCGGGAGTGTCGTCATCGGAAAAAAGGATGCCTGCGTCTACGACGATGATCTCGTCGCCGTACTCGATAGCGGTCATGTTCTTGCCGATCTCCTCTACTCCTCCAAGAGGAATAATGCGAAGAGCGTCTCCGATAGGAGGGAGAATGTCATGAGGTTTCTTGGTCGGAATGGGGGACTGGCTACGACGACGCATGTTCTTATGCCGCAGACCGGAGCTGAATGTGGATGGGGGATTCATAATTTTCAATTTTTAATTTCTAATTTCCAATAAATTTTCAATTTCCAACAGATTCATTAAAATTTTCAAACAACCCTAATCTAAAAATATTTTCCATACTCTATCCGTCTCGATGTACCAGTCGCGGATGCCGAGGAAGCGGTCTTGCGATACAGAGAGCGGTCCCATGTTGACGTCCTTGACCTTCTCGGGCATGACGTAGAGGAAGCTCGGGGTATAGAGGAAGACAGCGGGTAAGTCGGCCTGCACTTCATTCTGGAATAAATGAAGATTTCGTTCTGTCGTCTCTTGGTCAGAAGCGCCCCGCGCTTCCGACAGGAACTTATCGGCGCGGGTATTGGCATAGAGGGCAATATTTAATCCAGGGTCATTCCTCTGCGAAGAATGCCAGAAGGGGTAAACATCGGCATCACGGCCCACCACCTCGCCGAAGAGTAGAGCGTCGAATTGTCTCGGTCGGATGACGTTGCCATTGAGATCGCCGGTTTCGAAGACCGAGACATCAATCCTAGCACCCAGCTTCTCCCAAGCTCCTCTTAAGGCGTCGGCTACAGCGCGCAATTCGGGAGCGTCACCGGTAGAGATAGAAAACGACAAAGTCATTGTAGCAGAACCCACCTTTTTTTCCAAGAGTCCTGTTTCTGTGTTGGCTTTCCAGCCGGCTTTGGCCAGAATTTCTTTAGCTTCCACCAGACGTTCCTCGGGGCTTCCAGTATTTTTACGCTCGGCGCTCCATTTGTATGTGCCAGCAGGCAGTGGGCCGTCGATAACAGTGCCGAAGGTGCCTAAAACATTTTCCACAATCATTTCCTTGGGAGCAGCAAGGTCCAAAGCCAGTCGCACCGGCTTTTCCAAGAGCACTTTCGACTTGCTCTGGTTGAAGAAGACCGCGAAGATTCTCGGCAAGGGCGAGTGGATGACCGTAGCACCCCTGGTGTCGAGATCCGCCATTTTCTCGGGCGAGATACCGCCGACAGCGTCGACGTTGCCTTTGTTATAAGCCTCGATCAGCGCATCTTCGCTCGGGTAGAATTTGAAAATTAGGTTTCTAATAAAAGGTTTCTGGCCCAGAATATTCTCATATGGGGCAAGCTTATAATAGTCGGGGATACCTCCGGAGTTACGCTCTACGCCCTCGACTTGATAAGGGCCGGTGCCGACAGGCAGGGTATTGAATTGGCTGAAGGAGAATTCGTCATCAGTTACATTCTTCCAGATATGTTTCGGCAGAATACCGGTGGTTAAGTTATAGATAAATGGGGTGTAAGCCTTCTTAAGGCGGAAGGTGAGGGTGTGGGCATCAACCTTCTCGAGGGTAACACCGTCCCAGTTGCCGCGCTTAGGACTCTTGATCATCGGGTCAACGATCTTCTGGAACGTGAAGATGACGTCGTCTACGGTAACAGGGTTACCATCTTGGAAACGAGCGTCGTCGCTAATGACCACGGTATAGCTCAGATGATTATCTCCGATACTCACCGAGCTTGCGAGATCATTGACCACCTTGCCGTCGGGAGTGAGACGTACCAGGCCGGAGTAGACGAGAGCGGTTAGGTTCTTGTCGGCTTCCGAGAGAGCTAGCACAGGGTTAATGAAGCGTGGGTTACCGACCACACCCTCGACGAGCGTGCCGCCCTGGATGGGGACCTGTACCAAGTAGGCTTCGCTGACCTTCCAGACTAGGATAAATCCCGAAAGGATGAAAAGGGTGGTGAAGAAGTAGAAGACCGTCTTCTCTGCCATGGTAAAGGACCGTAGAGCCCTCTTGATCGGACGTTCCTTGGGAATATTGTAGCGCCTTAAGAATAGCGCTCGTAGATCTTTAATAGTCATTGACTCTGTTAGCGAGAGAGAACGAGACTGGCGAAAGCCGAGAGGCAGAAAAGGATGGCGATAAGAATGGTCCCACGGAAAAGAACCTTCTCAAACCCGCGTCGCATGAAGCGGTTGCCGGTAGTGCCATCGCCGCCGAAGCCGGCGCCGAGACTTGCTTCCGAACGCTGGAGGAGTATCCCTCCGATCAAGAGAAGGCTCAAAACGATTTGAATGTAGGGCAAAATCTGGACCATTACTGTACTTCCTCATCTTAATCCAATTTCCCTAAATAGGCAATTTGTGTAAGATAGATGCTAGAAAAGGGGTGACAAATGCTGAATCGAGCCCGCGTTGTCGAACTCGTCTTCTCTCTCTTTTCTGTTGCGTTCGTGTGGTGGCTTGGCCAACTGGTCTACAGCTACCCAGTTCTCCAGCTTTTGGTCTTCGGAGGCTTTGGCTTGTGGCTCATCGTGAGCGAGCTTCTAGGGAAGTTAGACAACCCGCGCCAGAAACCCGAGGTACAAGAGACCCCGGTTTCACTGCCAGCTCCGGCAGAAACCTTGCCGAGGCCACCCTTGGATCTCTGGGTCTTTGAGAAAGGTCCCAGTAACCACGTTCACTGATAACTCAACCCGCCAGAACATCGGCGGGTTTGACTTTACTAATTTTCGGAATACAATTTGCACTCAATGAAAACACTAAACAAAATCATTCCAACGGGCGATCGAGTTCTAGTCAAGCCTTTTACGGAAGCAGAGTTAAAGAAGGGTAAAAAGTCGGCCTTTATCCTTCCGGAGTCTATGACCAAGGAGAAGTCGGCTCAAGGCAAGGTACTCGCTGTAGGAGAAGGGAAAATAGTAGACGGGAAACTCCAACCGGTGCGAATCAAGGTGGGTGACACCGTCATCTTCTCCAAATATGGCTACGACGAGGTGGAGCAGGATGGGGAGGAACTTTATCTCCTGCGAGAAGAGAACATCCTCGCAGTCGTAAAGTAATTATCAATTTACAATTTAAAATTTAAAATTGGATCTTGAAAATTGATTGAAAATTCTAAATTAAAAATTGAAAATTAAAAATACAATGGCTAAGAAAATTCTATTTAATGAAGAAGCGAGGCAGGCTCTCAAGCGCGGTGTCGATGCTGTGGCGAACGCAGTCAGGATTACAATCGGTCCCCGCGGCAGAAACGTTGTTTTAGATAAAGGTTACGGTGCGCCAATCATCACCAACGATGGTGTCACTATTGCCAAGGACATTACTCTCTCTGACAAGTTCGAGAACATGGGTGCCGAGATAGTGAAAGAAGTGGCCAGTAAGACCAACGATTCCGCCGGTGACGGCACCACCACCTCGGTTGTCCTCACTCAAGCATTAGTGGAAGCAGGCTTCAAAAAGTCTCTTTCCGGAGCAAATTCCATGGCCATCAGACGTGGTATAGAATCTGCCACCAGTGATGCAGTCGAGACTTTAAAGAAGATGGCCAAGCCCATAAAGAGTGATGCAGAAGTCAGGCAAGTAGCCACCATTTCCGCTGAGTCAGAAGAGATAGGCACGATCATTGCCAACACTATCAAGAAGATTGGCAAGGACGGTGTCGTGACCGTAGAAGAGTCACAGGCTTTCGGTATTGATTCAGAAATCGTAGAAGGTCTTGAATTCGACAAGGGTTACCTTTCTCCCTATATGATCACCAACTCCGAGCGTATGGAAGCCGAGTACCGCGATCCGCTTATCTTGCTAACAGACAAGAAGATTTCGGTTATCAAAGATATTTTGCCTCTGCTCGAGAAGGTGGCCGCTACCGGCAAGAAGGACTTGGTCATTATCGCGGATGATGTTGACGGGGAAGCCTTGACCACTTTTGTTTTAAATAAACTGCGTGGTTCATTCAATGTCCTCGCTATCAAAGCGCCCGGGTATGGCGATAAGAAGAAAGAACTTCTCGAAGATATTGCGGTAACAGTTGGCGCTAAAGTACTAACAGAGGAAACAGGTCTTAATTTCGAAAAGGCGGAACTCAACATGCTCGGTCGCGCAGGAAGAGTAGTTTCTACCAAAGACAGTACGGTTATCGTCGGTGGTAAGGGTACGCGAGCCGCAATTGCGGCTCGCGTCGAGAGTCTTAAGGCTCAACGTGAAAATACCACTTCCAAATTTGATAAAGAGAAGTTAGAAGAGAGGATAGGCAAGCTCACCGGCGGAGTGGCAGTTATCAAGGTAGGCGCCGCTACGGAGACCGAGATGAAATATTTGAAGTTGAAGATAGAGGATGCCGTCAACGCCACCAAAGCTGCCATTAGCGAAGGAATTGTGGCCGGAGGCGGCAGTGCCTTGGCCAAAGTTTCTAAGAAGCTCGAGACCAAATATAAGGAGTCCAAAGCCGCCAAAGAAGCTCCGGAGAATCCGGCAGCCGCAGAGTTTGCCGCTGGTTATACGTCAGTAATAGAGGCGCTGAAAGAACCTCTGCGTCAGATTGCCAAGAACGCTGGCAAGGATGAAGGGGTGGTGGTAAACGAAGTGCTCAAGGGGGGTGCGTCATCGGGGTATGACGCGCTCAAAGATATTTTCGTCACTGACATGTTCGAAGCCGGCATCATCGACCCTCTCAAGGTCACCCGCGCCGCACTTGAAAACGCTGCTTCCGCCGTCGCCATCCTCCTCACTACCGAAGTGGCTATCGCAGATGAGCCAGAGAAGGATAAGCCAAGTACTCCACATGGCCACGGGGGGATGGATTATTAATATCACTTGACAGGTTACAATTTTGGGTGTATGATATAAACAGTAGGCAAAATCATGCCTTTTGTAGAGGAGTTTGCAATGACAGACGTCAAACCGCACGTGAAGGTCGTTCAACATCCGAACCCGACTCGTCGAAGCTTCCACGTCACCCGTGAGGTGACAGAAGGGGGTTCGGAGAGATATGGGTTCGGTGACCACTACTTCGACATCGACAGGAAGAAGCCAGGCGAGCTGGTGAAGTTGCTCGCAGATCGTCTTCGGGCGATTCCGGGAGTGACGAGTGCCCGTTTCGAGCCGTACGAGATCTCCGTCGGCATCAGCGAGGCCTTCGATTGGAGCGACATCGGCCCCGTTGTTCTCGGCGAGATCGTCAACGTGCTTTTCCCCGAAACCCTCGGCAACACCATCGAGATCAGCGCCAACATCGGCTGGTCGTACTACGTGCGGCCCAGCGGTCATTCTCTGGACGATGACGACGGGTATCGTGTTCGCTACAAGGATACAGCGAAGCGAGAAGTCGTCGAGGTGGAGGATCCCCAGATCCTCGATGTCGAGCGGTTCCTCAATGCCGAAGCTGTGCAAAAGGCAGAGCAGAAAGTCACCGCCGAGCCTATGGCAGAAAACCTCGACTAGAAGTTCAAGTTCGTTTCGCCGTCCGTGAGAGCCGCAACGCTTTCCGGGCGGCTTTCTTTTTCTAAATTTTTGATATGTTATAATAGGATTATGTCAAAGGGAAGCCAGAAATCTAAAAAGCCTAAGGATCGGTTTGACGAGGTTATTAATGTTGTTAGAGATCTAGATAGAAAAACTGGTCTTCAATTTGATGATTTAAAACATCAGATGAGTCTCGTTGCCGAACAAGTTGCTCACAACACGGAGCAAATAACAAAACTTTTTGAGTTAGTAGAAATGATGAGATATGATTTAAAACTCAAAGCGGATAATATAGAGCTCATGTCTTTATCGCACAGAGTAACAATGATCGAGAAAAAATTAATTAATAAAAGATAATAATATGAAAAAAAGCGCCATAGCTCTTATAGCCATCGCAGTTGTACTCGTCATCTGGGTTTTCTCGGGTTATAACGGGCTTGTCACTTTAAACGAATCTGCCGACGCCCAGTGGGCCAAGGTGGAAACGCAGTATCAAAGGCGTTTCGACCTTATTCCAAACTTGGTCGCCTCTGTCAAAGCGATTTTGAATCAGGAACAGACAGTCTTCGGCGACATCGCCGAGGCTCGCACTCGCTACGCTGGAGCTAGTTCGCCTAATGAGAAAGCCGCCGCCGCCACTCAAGTCGAGAGCGCTCTCGGCCGACTACTCGTCATTATGGAGAATTATCCCCAGCTCCAGTCTTCCGCCAATGTCCGTGACCTCATGACCCAGCTTGAAGGCACGGAGAACCGCATCTCGGTCGAGCGCACCCGCTTCAATGACGAGATACGCGCTTACAACACTACTATCAAGCGCTTCCCGAAGAATTTACTGGCAGCTGTCACAGGCTTCGGCGAGCGCTCCTACTTCGAAGCGGCGGCTGGTACCGAAACTGCTCCCACAGTAAACTTTGAGTAATGTTTCCCTTACTTCTCTTAATAGCCACTCTTGTCCCGGTAGGGCATGTTAATGATTTCGCCAATCTCCTTAAGCCGGAAACCGTTTCAAGTTTAGAAACCACTCTTTCGAATTTTGAAAGAGAAACAGGTTATGAAATTGCCATAGTCACTATCGATACGCTCGGTACAGACGAGACTATCGAGACTTATGCCGAGAAACTTTTCCAAGAATGGGGCATTGGGAAAGAAAAGGAGGACAACGGCTTACTTCTTCTGATTGCGCGCGATGATAGAGAGATGAGGATAGAAGTGGGGTATGGTCTTGAGCCAGTAGTGACTGATATTGAGAGCGGACGGATTATACGAGAAGTGCTGGCCCCGGCATTTAAAGCGGGAAATTATGATGGAGGAGTTTTGGCTGCAGTCGAGAGAATTCTAAACGATATAACAACTGGCACACCACCGGCGGAAGAGGAACGTACTTTGCCAGCATTTAACTTCGAGATAATCTATATAGGACTTTTTCTACTAATGTTTTTGAGCAGTATTCTTGCACGTTCTAAATCTTGGTGGGCAGGAGGAATTATAGGGGCGATAGTCGGCTGGATATTCTTAAGTTGGATATTCATTATTATTCTAGGAGTTGTGGGACTCATCTTAGACTACATTGTCTCTCATGCTTATAAAAAAAGTAAGGCTATGGGTGTAAACCCTCCTTGGTGGATTGGTGGAGGTGGACCCGGTAGTGGACATGGAGGAGGATTCGGAGGCTTCGGCGGTGGTATGTCTGGTGGTGGCGGAGCGAGCGGGAAATGGTGAAGTTTATGCTTTAATAGAGGGTAAGCATGTTTCAATTAATTAAAAGGAAGAGAAAGGATTTGGCCGAACGGGTCAAAAAGCTCGAGGGTCATATCTATGATTTGGAGACCAATCTTATCCACGACCCTCTGACCGGACTTAAGGCCAGAGCCTTTTTCGAAGAAGAGGTCAGCACTTTCCTACAAATCATCTCACAACAAAGTGAGGCTCCAACAGGGGTTTCAGAGCGCAAAGAGCGTTTCGGCTTCCGGAACCTTTCCATCATTTTCTTTGACATCGACCATTTTAAAAAGGTCAACGACCAGTACGGCCACGATGTCGGTGACAAGGTGCTTATTAAAGTAGCCCAGGCTATCCAGTCGTGTCTGCGTACTGGTGACACAGTGGCGCGTTGGGGTGGGGAAGAAGTGCTCGCTAGTTTACTGGGAGCAAACGAGCAAGATGCTTCCGCCAAAGCCGAGGAAATTAGAGAGATGGTCGAGAAACTTGTTTTCCCGGAAGCACCAGAACTCAAGATAACTATCAGCGCCGGAGTAACCGCGTCGGAGAAGGGTTTGGATTTAAACAGTCTTATAAAACGTGCCGACCAGGCTCTCTATAATGCGAAAAATAGCGGCCGCAACAAAGTTGTCTCTTATTCAAATGCCGGAGATACAAAATAAAGAGCTTCATAGGATTGTCACTACGACTTTAGTCTATAAACCTGACTTTACCTATCTCATTACCCAGAGAGCTTTGCATAAGAAGTCTCATCCGGGGATGTGGACTGCGCCGGGAGGCGGACTGACTGTAGATGACTATATAAACACTCCGCGAAGCGAACACGGAGAAAATCTCTGGTACGGTGTTTTGGAAAAATCACTTAAAAGAGAGGTTAAGGAAGAAACAGGTCTTGATATCGGCAAACCGGAAATTCTAACTGATCTGACTTTCATCCGGGCTGACGGCATACCAGTCTTCTGTCTTGTCTGCTTCGCTCCTTATATCGGCGGGGAAGCGAGGATAGATCTTGATCCAGAAGGCGACACCATCGATTTCGCCTGGGTTACTCTCGAACAAGCTAAGGGTTACAACCTCATCGGTGGTATCTGGGATGAGATTAGACAGATAGATGAAATTTTACGCAAGCGAGGTTCGCCTTGACAATAGTAGTGAAGGGTGCTAGGATGAAGGGGTTAGGCGCTGATACCCACACCGGGACCGGCCGCCAAGCATCTGATCGTTCTTTCGCAGGAGGTTCACCATGGATTCCCTGAAGTCGCCGCCGATGGCGGTTCGGTTCGCGGGCTTTCCCGCTTATGCACAGACGAATTCCAACCACAGCAACGACTCGAACGGCATCGGCGCGACGCGCTCGAGCAGCAACCGCAGATCCGCGGGCTGACGACGGCGACGCGGCGGGCGGCGGCATTATCTCGATGAGATTAACTGCCGGCGCGAGCCATTCCAGGCGCGAGTGCGCCACTAAGCAGGGAGGACAACCAACTCCCTGCTTTTTCTTTTATAAAAATTGTCTTGGTTATGATAATGTAGGGATTCTAGGAAGCGTCGGATAGTGGTTTATTCCACCACCTTGGAAAGGTGGCATACCGCAAGGTATCGAGAGTTCGAATCTCTCCGCTTCCGCCAAAGTAGAGTTTAAATCAGATTCCGGCAGGTTGGACTTGGCTTGACCCACATAAAACCAAGGATTTTGCGGGGCCCCGCGCGCTTCGCGCGAGTGGAGTGTGAGGTTCGAACCAAAGATTTTCTGGAGGTATGATTTTCTGGAGGGGAGGTCGTTCGATTGGGCGATTATGTCTAGCGTTTGAGCCTCTGTAATCCACTTCCGCATCGGTTCGAGCCAACCGGCGGCGTTCTGTCCAAGTTGGAGCAACTGCTCCTCTAAAGACCTCTTTAGAGACATTAGAGCGTGTTTTCTTTCGAGATACTCTCCACGCTCAATGTCCTGTTCCACAAAGAGGTCTGTAATGCGGGCGATCTTCTCGGTGAGGGTGCTAATCTGTGCCCGCAGAGCTTGGACAGACACCGCCGCGGATTGAGTGAGTGCTTTTTCCTCTTGGTCCGCCATAAGGCTAAGTTTATCCGCCCACTCACTCGGCAATACTAATGAAGTTAGTATTGCCGAAAATTGAGTATCAAGAAGTTCTTCTCGAATATATTTTTGTGAGCATTTTCCCTTTTTCCTCGTGCATCGGTAATAGATATGTCCTTTCTGTCTTTCGGCTGTAATAGCACAGCCACATTCTCCGCAGGATAAAAGACCACAGAAAGCTTGTGGTTCATTCTTAACCTTTCTTACTCTTCCTCTGATTTTCAGCACCTCTTGAACACAATCAAATATCTTTTTGGTAATCAGTGGTTTATGCCTGCCTTCATAAACTTCATTAGCATAATTGAAGTGTCCGAAATAAAAGATATTGGAGAGCATGAATTTGACCTGGTCTTTTTTGAGAGGTCGGCCGCCGTCTCTCATCCAGCGCTTGGTCGCTCTAGTCTGGATACCATTTTTGAAAAGATAGTTCGCAATATCTTCAAAACGAGATTTATTCTCTGCATACATTTCAAAGGCCTTGCAGACTAGCGGAGCTTTCTTCCTATCTACAACAATAGTTCTAGTGCGAGGGTCGTTGAGATAGCCGAGAGGAGCGAGACCCGGATACATTCCGGTTCTTGCTTTAGCGTGAAGCCCGCGTCTAGTGTTCTGACTCAAATCTCTAATGTATTGGTTCGCCATTCCGAACTCGACAGACATTATCAAAACATTATCTTGAGGAAGATAAACTCTATTGTGAGTGATAACTTTTTGAATAATATTCTGTTGCAAGAGCCAGCTTATCCTTCCGCTATCAACTGGATTACGAGAGAGGCGATCCACCTTCCAACAAATAATTCCTTGCACTTCGCCTTTCTCAATCCGCCGGAGCATTTCTTCAAAGATAATGCGGCCGGGTTTCTTGGCGCTGCGCTTTTCGATAAATTCTTCCACTACCTCAAGACCATCACGACGAGCAATAATTCGGAGCTCGGTGACTTGCGCTTCGATAGAGAGGACTTGCTTGTCCTCGACATCAGTTGATTTACGAGCGTATAAAAAGTATTTCATATAGCTTAAATGGCCGCCCCGGTGCACTCAACTCAAGTTTGGCTTGAATTGACCCGAGACGGCCATTAAAAAATCCAAACTTGTCGAATTGAGTGCAGATTTAGTATATCATAGGTCAAAATATGTCATACATTTTTCTCGATGAAAGCGGAGATTTGGGCTTTAACTTCAAAAAGAAAGGCACTTCTAAAAAATTTATAATAACTTTTCTTTTTGTTCCTGAATCCACTAAAAGAGGACTTGAAAAAGTAGTAAAGAAAACACATGGCGAACTATCAAAAAGCATTAAGAGAAGGGTAGGAGTTTTACACGCAACCAACGAGAAACCTATCACTCGCCAGAGACTACTTAAAAGGTTAAGCGAGAAAAATTGCACTATTATGACAATTTATTTAAATAAGCAAAAAGTTTTCACCAAATTGCAAGACGAAAAACAGGTGCTTTATAACTACGTCACAAATATTTTGCTAGATCGAATTTACTCAAAGAGGGTTGTGGATACTAATAGAGAAATAGAGCTAATCGCATCTCGCCGCGAAACTAATAAATTTCTAAATGAGAATTTCAAGGATTATTTAAAGAAAAAGGTTAGTGATAATCACAAAGGAAAAATGAAGATTTCAATAAAGACTCCTAGTGAAGAAAAAATATTACAGGCAGTAGATTTTGTAAGCTGGGCAGTCTTCAGAAAATATGAGAAAGGAGACGATAGCTACTACAACATTATTAAAAGTAAGATCATTGAGGAAAGCCCTTTGTTCCCATAAAAACGCAAAACCCCGTACGTTATGTTGAGCAACCATCCGGAAGCCCACGTACGGGGAATTACTTGCTTATTAATAGGCTACCACAAATGCGTATAAAAATCCATCTTATCCACAGGTATAAATGACGTATTAGAGAGCATAAAATTACTCTTAAATTAAGGGAGCAGAATTTGTGCGCGCACGGGCGGGCGGGTGAGAAGCGAATACTTGGAGCTTCGTAAGTCCGGAGCGCGGCGGCGCGAGGAGGGGTCGCAGAAATTTTCAGCAGAAAATTATCTGTGACAAGCATTTAAAAAGTACGACCTCCCCGAACCTTTGTATTTAAAATCTACCCTCCAGAAAATCTTTTGGCTTTGAATTTTATGAACCTACACCTCCACTCGCGCGAAGCGCGCGGGGCCCCGCAAAGTCCTTGGGTTTTCATTAGCCAAGCCAAGTCCAACCTGCCGGAATCTGATTTAAACTCTACACTGGCGCATCTGTATGTTAATGCTCGAACCTACTTTATCAGAAATTCTTAATCTTGGCGTTAAGGTGCACGCTCCGCGTGCCTGGTATCTCTAAGCCACCTCCTACGCTCCGATAATGTTCTAACTCCCACCCGCCGCCAAAGGCGGCGGGCTTGGCCTCGCCCCTTTCCGCTTTCATACTTTTAGTGTTGGCGGTGATAAGACTTTTTTGAATGGAATGAGCGGAAAGTCTAGTTTTTCTAACGGCTCAACTCGTTGAGCCGTTTAAATCTAAGCCTTATGAGTTATCTCGAGTAAATTCAGTTGGGGTTCTTTAGGACCAAATTCTATTTCGTATTTTTCTATCTCATTCCATTCAACTGAGCCAATTACGGTGTATGTATTAAAAATATTTGTCTCACGAAACCTTTTCAATTCCTGAGTATTTTCCGGAACATTTTCGTAGAAATAAAGAGGGATATTATTAAATACAGCACTGTTATCACTAATACTGAATGCGTAGTTCAGGTAGCTACCCGAACGCCCAAAATAATGTTGTTCGGAATAATAATTGAGAGGTGCGAAATGCTCTCCGCCTCTCTTGTAAATATTTTCAGGTTCTCCTAATTCAGAGAATCTTGCTTTACCTAATGCTATTACTGAGTCTTTATAAAAAAACCTTCTTAATCTTATTGGCACCCAAGAAGGAACACTGCTCCAGCCTATAGATAAAGCCGGATTAAAGTCATCTTTTCTGGTAGTAATAGAATACATAACGACCTTCCCATCACTATTCGTAAATACTTGAGTATAAAAGTAAGGGTTAATGAAAATATTTTCGGTGTAGTTCTCAATTGTATTTATAAAAGTTGGATTCCCTAATAAATTTTTAAAATATTCGATATTTGTTCCAATTGCTAATGAAGAAATTGTAGTGAGTAATCGCTTCTTGTGACTTATCTTTTTAGAAATCCAGACCGCGAAATCTTTCGAAAAGACTAGGATTGCAATAATTGAGGAACATAGAATGACAATCCAACCTATACCGAAATCTGATGGTCCTCCTATGATTTCTTTAATAAAGGCTAAGTCCATATTAAGCACTTTCTTATTGCTATGGTCGGCTGTAGAACTCTAATCTATAGCCATTTGGATCATCAAACCAGATAAATTCCTTATTTCCATACTTATCAATTTTTACTCCGCTGTTCTTAATATCAGCTTCGTTAAGAACTTTTTCAAACTCTCTTAACTCTTCGGCAGTCCTCACTCCAAAAGCCAAGTGATTTAGACTACCTTTGTCTTTATCAACCTTCTGGAATTCTCCATCAGACAACGCGAGGTATATTGTTGATTCTCCTATTTTATATGCCATATATTCCTCGTCTAAATGGGAGGGGCTACTCAAAAAGGTAGTGTAGAACTTCTCAGTTTCTTTAAGATCCTTAACTATCAAAACTATGTGGTCTATGAATGATGGTTTCATTTCAAATTATTTAGCTTATCAAGTATTTGTTTTGTAAATTTCGATCTTTCCGTAGAAGTAGAGTGGACAAAGAAATTCAGCAACTCGTAAAAACTATTATCATTCTCTTTAATATAGGTAGTGGCTTCTGCCGGAGATAATGACCATTTGTTTTGAAGCTCAAACCAAGCTCTTATAGCAAATTCATAAAACACTCCAGCGTAGAAAAATTCCACCACAGGGTTATCCCGATGCTTCTCGATCTTTCTTTTCCAACTATCAAGCTTCTCGAATCGCTCCAGAGACGATGCTTTATATAAGTCCAGCGGACCTTTTCCAAAATCTTCTTTTGTTTTATTTAATATCGAAGAAAGTCTATCTTGAGAGTTATCTAGTAAAACCTTTATCGGCCAAAGTGGACCTGATGGAATAGTTAAAGACTTATTCTCCTCCGGCCAGCTCTTAAAAGTAATATCTAGTAATTGGTCTTCAAAATCGATAAAGCCACCATTTCCTTTCTTTGGACCTAAAAGGAATAAATCCCAGTCGCTACCATCTGTTTCTTTTCCCTTCGCGCGAGAGCCGGCAAGCAGGATTACTTCTGGGTCGTATTCCGCTTTGATGTATTTGATAATCTTGCCTTCCATACTCAAAATTTAACAGAAATAGAGGTATTTAGCTAACGGCTCAACCCGTTGAGCCGTTGATAAATCAGTAAGTTTCAAAAATGATGATTTTGTGAGATTATAGCGAAATAGTAGGGGTATATATGGCTGGAGATGCATGAATGCAACAGCAGGCTGATATAGAAAAGGGAGAATAAATTTATGAATAATAGCCTTCCAAAAACTGGAACTTTCGACTACATTGACCAGCAAATACGAAAAGGATCTGTTCAAGTCCTTGGTCATGCGTTTGAGCGTCTTTGTAAGTTTTATCTCGAAAATGCTCCGAAATATCGAGGGGAGTTCAAACACGTATGGCACTGGAGAGACTGGCCAAAGCGCTGGGGACCCGACACAGGAATAGATCTCATTGCAGAAACAACTGATGGCGAGATATGGGCAATTCAAGCTAAGGGAATTAATCCCGATCGCTCAATCCCAAAAAGTGAGCTGGATTCTTTTCTCTCTGAGTCTAATCGACCGGAGATTAAATTTCGTCTCATCATAGCTACTACGGACGATATTGGAGCTAACGCTAGACGCACGATAGCTGGTCAACAAATTCCTGTCGGTTTCGTATTACGCGGTGATTTGCTCGGCGAGGAGTTGCAGTGGCCGGCGCACCTAGGAGAAAAACCATCGATCAAACCAAAAAAGAGTCCGCGACCTCATCAAGAGGAAGCAATCAAAAATGTCTTGAATGGCTTCAAGAAATCCAATCGAGGCAAACTTATTCTCGCCTGTGGTACTGGCAAGACTCTAACCTCACTGTGGATTCATGAAAGCTTGAAGAGCCAGAGAACACTTTTTCTTGTCCCGTCGCTTTCCCTCATCAACCAAACGCTTTTAGAATGGTCCGCCAATGCAAAGCATGATTTTGATCGCATAGTGGTCTGTTCAGATGACACTGTTGCTCACAGTGGTGAAGACCACGCCATCTCCTCTACCGCCGATCTAGGTATCGAGGTAACGACAAACACTGAAGACATTGCTCGCTTTTTGAACAAGGAGCATTCAAAGCCGGTCATTGTATTCTGCACATATCAGTCATCTGATCGTATAACCGAAGTACAAAAACTAGGTGCTCCAACCTTTGATCTCGTAATAGCAGACGAGGCTCATCGGACGACTGGCTTCGTCGAGAGCAATTTTGCCGCAGTCTTGGATGATTCAAAAATCAAATCCAAGAAACGTCTGTTTATGACGGCTACGCCCCGCTACTTTACCGACCGAGTTATAGAAAAATCAAAAGAGTTGGAATACGAGATGGCATCAATGGATGATGAAAAGAAATACGGATCCGTCTTTTATCAACTCACCTTTGGCAAGGCCATAAAAAGAGATCTTTTGTCTGACTATCAAGTAGTCATCATCAGCGCAAATGAAAAAGAAAGAAAAATGGCAGAAGAAGCGGTTCTCGTCCGCACTAATGAAGGTCTCTTCACAGACGCCCGCACATTTGCGGCGCAAATCGGGCTTGCGAAAGCAATCAAGAAATACGATCTCCATAAAATTATTACCTTTCATTCATCAGTAGCAAAGGCAAAACGTTTTGCAGATACCGAAGTTTTGGACTCGCTTCCTAGCGTTATAAAAAAGTTGCCAATGAGCTCAAGACCTTCTGGAGAAATTTGGACATCTCACATCTCTGGACTCACACCAACAGGAAGAAGGAAGACATTGCTCAATCAATTTGCGGCATTTCCAAACACAACACGAGCCATTCTCACGAACTGCGCCTGCTTAGGCGAGGGAGTAGACGTACCGACACTCGATGGCGTTGCGTTCATTGATCCAAAACGCTCGCAGGTAGACATTATTCAAGCAGTTGGCCGCGTGATTCGTAAGGCGGCAGGGGTTGGTGTCGGAACTATCGTCATACCCGTATTTATTGATGAAAGCGAAGATGAAGAAACTGTTCTTACGAGCTCTGCTTTCAAACCGGTCTGGCAGGTTATCAGAGCTCTACGTGCTCATGATGAAGTGCTTGCAGAAGAACTTGATGAACTACGTCTCAAGCTTAGCAAGCGATCTCCCTATGGAGGTAAGGTTAAATTGCCGGCTGCTATCAAGGTGGACATTCCAACGCTCGTATTCAAAGACTTCGAACGCGCATTTAATGTTCGGACAGTAGAAGCCACAACCCCCAAACCTAACCTCACTATCGATCAAATTCTCGCCTGGGCAGACGACCATCACAAGCGGACAAAAGTATGGCCACAGAATAAGTCAGGTAAAGTTTTTGAATGCCCTGATGAAACCTGGGCTCTTATAGACTTTTGTCTTAGTAAGGGTGGGCGAGGTTTAAGAGGGGGATCATCTATAGCTAAATTGTTGCAAGAAAAAAGAGGAAAGAGAAATAAAGCCAATCTTCCTAACATAACAGTCGATGAGATATTAAACTGGGCGGATTTTTACTATAAAAGTCACAAAGAATGGCCAACTAGAAAGTCAGGGGAAGTTAAACAGTCCGGCGGTGTCTCATGGGAGGCAGTAGACACGTTTCTTGTTCAGGGAATACGAGGTTTGCCAGGGAATTCCTCACTTGCCAAACTACTAAGCGAGAAAAGAGGAGTCAGGAATATCGGTGATCTAAAAAGTTTATACCTACACAAAATCCTTAAGTGGGCAGATCATCACTATAAAAGAACTGGCAAATGGCCTAAGAGAAACTCGGGGAAAGTTTTGATGGAAGAAAATGAGAATTGGAAAAACATCGATTATTCGCTTATTGAAGGTAGAAGAGGTCTTTCTGGCGGCAGTTCAGTCGCAAAGCTTCTTGAAAAGAATAGAAATGTGCGAAACAGGTCTAATTCGCCTAAATTAACGATTAGAAAAATAATAAAATGGGCAAACCAGCATCACAGAAAAACTAGTGAGTGGCCTAATGAATCATCCGGATACATTAGTAAAACGGGAGATAATTGGAGTGCTGTCTCAATGGCCTTGAGAGTCGGGCTTCGGGGTCTTCCCAGTGGTTCATCTTTGGCAAAACTGCTTACAAAAAAGAAGACTTTAAATAACAATCGTAAGTAGAAACGTTCAAAAATTTATGTGGGAGCCCCGCCCGCGACTCTTCCTGTACTTCGCGGGCGGGATGTGCGCGCATGGAAGGTGGTCTCTGTTCCCATTGTGGATGCACTGCGTGAGCTAAGGAGTATCAGTATTAACATTTTGGTACAATATTCATATGTATTACATAATCGCACTTATCATCGGTTTCGCACTAGGTTGGATTCTTTCTGCTCAAAAACGAAAGATTAGTTTTATTTCTGAACAAAAGAGGCAAAAGGAGTTAGATAAAGAAACAATATATGAGCTTCTGGAAACTAATCACCCTCTTACCAATAATGATGTAGAAGCGATGCTTGGAATCTCGGATGCTAGCGCCACTCGATACTTTGATGAATTAGAGAAGGAAGGCAAAGTAAAGCAGGTCGGAAAAACTGGTAGGTATGTGCATTACGAAAGAGTCTAATGGCCGAAGAAACTACCACTGAACCTGTTGTAAGCGATCCGGCTGTTGAACCCGCTCCGGTCCAACCTGAACCGGCAGTAATAACTCCGCCTGTACCCGAACCAACCGCAGAACCGGTAGTGGTCGAGGAAACCCCAACGGCTCAACTCGTTGAGCCGTTGAATCCAGAGCCGATTTCAGAGCCACCACCGCCTGAACCTGTGCAAGAACCAGCCGTTGATGCCCCACCCACAATCCCTAATCCCGAGCCGGAATCGGAATCAGCGTCCCAACCTGAATCTTCGGCTATTCCTGAACCAGCTCCGGCTTCGACGAGCTCACCGCAAGCTGCTTCCGAACCACAAGTTATCGCATCTATGTTTCCAATCAGCCGAGCTCGCGAACTTCTGATTAAGGCCAGGGGAATAGTCCAATTCCGGAAGCGTAAGAAACTAGAGAAGATAATGGCGATGTTTCTAAAACAAGCTAGCATTACGAATGACGATGTGCAGAAACTCGTTTATGTATCTGATGCCACAGCTACAAGATACTTGGACCAACTGGAACGAGAAGGAAGGATTAAGAAAGAGAATGCTGGGAAGTATTTGTCGTATTCCCGAATGTAAGGGAGTATCTGCCGTGTCCTCTTTTCCCTACGGCAGATTATGTGCGCGCACGGGTGGTGTGGGGCAAGCACAAGAGTAATGGGCCTCGGGCTGTTTCCGCTATGGCGTCTGTGACTAAGACGAGCGCCGACGTTAACTGGAACTGCAAGGATAAATAGCGAAAGCGACACACCAAACACTATATTGAAAACGTGGAGAGGGGTTGTGCGAGGGCGGACTCCGAAGGCACGTTAAACGAAGCCAAAAGGCTCAGAATGACCACAGAACGAACGGAAGCACCGAAAACGCTAGCAAACCTCTGCGAGGAGGAGACCGAAGCTGGGGAGAGGATTCTTCCTCTCCCCAAAAAGAAGCGGGTAGGGCTTGCGGCTCATTTACCTGGTATTTGAGCCGCAAGCTAAACTACCCGCTCCTAGGCATCTAGGCGCTCGTAGCCATAGCGGAAACAGCCCGAGGTGGATACCGAGTGGTGCACCCACTTAGTCCCAGACGACTACAAAACTACAGACTGAGCACAATGCATCTGGCATCCAAGCCGAGCCCCTTTCCGCTCATTCCATTCAAAAAAGTCTTATCACCGCGAAAATATGAGAGCATGAAAGCGGAAAGGGGCGAGGCCAAGCCCGCCGCCTTTGGCGGCGGGCGGGAGTTAGCACATTAGCCGAGCGTAGAAAAAGCTCTAAAACCACCACGCACGCGGAGCGTGAACCTTAACGCCAAGATTAAGAATTTCTGATAAAGTAAGTTCGAGCATTAACGTACAGATGCGCCATGAAAGAAAAGATTCAAAAATTCCTGGAGAAGCACCCCAAATTTCGGAAGACCGTTGGTGTGCTTCTGGTTATTATCGGCATTCTTTCTATCATCACGCCATTTACCCCGGTTGGGTTCCTTTTGGTGGTCGGTCTGGAACTCCTAGGCATCAGATACTTGGTCTGGGACAAGGTGAAGAGCTGGCTGAAAATTTAAGAGATTTAACTTATCTTATACACAAGCTAGCCTTTGCTTTTATTTCAGGGGTGTGATATAATGAATACATGTAAGGTTCTCGAGGAGGTGACTCTAGGAGATAGGCCCGGCACTTACATGGTTAACATAATGCCGGCACAAAGAACATGACCACAAAGCTATACGTCGGTGGGATTCCTTATTCCACTACTGATTCCGCTCTTGGCGAACTTTTCGCAAAGGCAGGATCCGTAGTCTCTTCGTCAATTATCATTGACCGAATGACCGGCAGAAGCAAAGGTTTCGGATTCGTCGAGATGTCATCTGACGAAGAGGCACAGAAGGCGATTGAGATGTACAACGGACAAGACTTCGAAGGAAGGAAATTGACCGTCAACGTCGCACGCCCGCTTGAGCCTCGCGCTCCTCGCGATCGCCGACCGATGTAATCTATTCCGCGCAAGCGGAAAGAAGCAAAAACCCCGTGAGATAGGCAAAGCCGCCATCTCACGGGGTTTTTGTTATACTTACGGAATGAAAGATAAATTTTTTCTCTTGGTCGGCCTCGTTGTAATCATCAGCTCCTTCTATTTATTCTTGCAAAAACCTGCACCCGCGAAGTATCAAGAAGCTAATAGCTTACAGCTAACAGCTAACAGCTTGAAAATAGGGGACGCGAGCATCAGAGTAGAGATCGCCGATACGGAAGAGGAGAGGAATCAAGGACTTTCTGATCGTCTATCTATTGATAACGGAAGTGGTATGCTTTTTATCTTCGAGATACCCGGAACTTATGGCTTCTGGATGCATGATATGAATTTCCCTATAGACATTGTCTGGATCGCTTCTGACTGGAATGTGGTCGGAGTACAAACCCAGATAAACCCTGATACTTACCCAGAAGTTTTTTATCCACCAAATTCTGTAAAGTATGTACTGGAGATTAATTCTGGAGAGGCGTCAAGATTAGGGATTGACACTGGTTCAATACTATATTTTGACACCCAAAATTAGCGGTTATCCACTCGCTTATGTCTCGTAATTTTTGTAAAATGTCTAAACCTTTTTCGTATGTTCCAACCACCACTCATCTCTCTCCAGATCACCAAGCGCGACGGCACCAAAGAGCCTTTTAACGCTGACAAGATCAACCGCAGTATCGAGCGCGCAGCCGAGGGACTGGTTGATCCCATTTCTAAAGTCATCCAAGTAGCCACCGAAACTCGTCTCACTCTTTATGATGGCATCACCACCGAGGAGATGGATCAAGCGACCATCAACGCCGCAATACAAAATGTCAAAGAAGACCCGGAGTATGACAAGATTGCCACACGTCTCCTTCTCAAAACAGTTTATAAAAAAATCTTAGGCGACTACGAAGACGATCCGAAAATTCTGGAGAAATTGCATCGCGATCACTTCCAGACCTATATCGAGGACGGTATTGCCGGTGGACGTCTCGACAAACGCATGGGCGAAAAGTTTGACCTCAAGGAAATCGCGCGCACCCTCGACATTTCTCGCGACGAACTCTTCCTCTATGCCGGCCTCTCTGGACTTTTCAACCGATACTCTATCAAGAATTCAAAACAAGAATCGATGGAGACTCCGCAGTATCTATTCATGCGTATTGCTATGGGATTGTCTTACAACGAAGAAGATCCGACCAAGTGGGCCAAGCTCTTCTACCACAAGATGTCGAAAATGGAATATATCGCTGGCGGGTCCTGTAATCTTGGCGCCGGCACCACTCGTCCAGCACTTTCGAACTGCTTCCTCCTCCAGGTCGAAGACGATATGGAACACATCGCCAAGTCAGTTTCTGATGTCATGATTCTTTCCAAGATGTCAGGGGGTCTGGGAGTTTCTATGACCAAACTGCGTGCTTCCGGCTCGCCCTTGATTTCTGCCGGCGGCGGAGCATCAACAGGACCCACGCCATTTGCCAAGATTATGGATACTGCCATCCGCGCCATCCAGCGTGGCGGCAAGAAGAAGGGGGCACTTACTTTCTATATGGAGAACTGGCATCTAGACTTCCAGGAATTTCTTGAATGGAAGCATAATGCCGGTGATGACTATGCCCGCATGCGTACCGCCAACACCGCGGCCTACATCTCGGACGAGTTTATGAAGCGCGTGGCCAATGACGATGAATGGTATTTCTTCGATCCCAAGGACACTCCGGATCTGGTTGAGCTCTACGGTCAGGCCTTCTCTACCCGCTACGCGGAATACGTTGAGATGGTTAAATCTGGCAAAATGCGAGTCTATAAAAAGGTGCCTGCTACTGAACTCTATAGGAAGATGCTGGTTGCTCTTCAAACCACTTCACACCCATGGCTCGTTTGGAAAGACGCTATCAATCTCCGCGCACTCAACAACAACACCGGTACTATTCACATGTCGAATCTGTGTACCGAGATTTGTCTACCTCAAGACAGAGACAATATCGCTGTCTGTAACCTGGCTTCGGTCAACCTCGCCCAGCATGTCCACAACAAGGAAGTGAACTGGCAGAGACTAGAAGAGACAGTGCGTATCGCGGTACGCTTCCTGGATAACCTCGTCGATATAAATAAACTTCTCTTACCTGAAGCCAAGAAGTCTGATTCAGAGAACCGCGCTGTCGGTCTCGGTGTCATGGGTGTAGCAGATGTCTTCGAAAAGCTTGGTATGCCATATGACAGCATTCACGCTTACAACTTCGCCGATAGAATTTTTGAGTTCGTGTCTTATATGGCAATTGATGAAAGTGCCAATCTGGCCCAGATACGAGGCGCTTACAAGAACTTCCCAGGTTCACGCTGGAGCAAGGGTAATGTGCCGATCGACTCAATCCTAACCTTGGAAGAGAATCGCGGTATGGAGTTGAAACTCGACAAAACTAGTCATCACCGAGGACTCAATTGGGACATCTTGAGAGAAAAGGTCCGCGGTGGTATCCGTAATGCCACTCTCATGGCCGTCGCACCGAATGCCAACATCGGATTGCTCGCTGGTACAGTGCCTGGTATGGATGCCCGCTTCTCCCAAGTCTTCTCGAGGAATAAAATTTCCGGAAAATATTTAGATATCAATCATAACCTGGTCAAGGACCTCAAGAACATGGATCTCTGGGAGGAAGTGAAGGGTCAGATTATCGAGAGTCGCGGCGATATTTCCGAGATAGAATCTATTCCTCAACACATCCGCGATGTTTATAAAACTTCTTTCACCAATTCTCCTTATGCTTATGTGGAAGTGGCCGCCCGCGCCCAGAAGTGGTTCGACCAGGCCATTTCGAGAAACATATATCTCGAGACTCGTGATGTCGATGAGACGATGAAGATCTACACTACTGCGTGGGAGAAAGGTCTCAAGAGTACTTATTATCTTCACATGAAGCCACGCCACAACGCCGAGCAGTCGACTACCAGAGTCAACAAAGCCGAGGCCATGGGTAGAAGAGGTTTCGCGGTCCTCGAGAATCTCAAGAATACCGCCGGCTTCGCAAGTGTCGCCATGACCGCCGCTAGTATCGAGTCAGGTGAAGCGATTACTGTTACTCCACTAGTTCCAGTAATGGTAGCTAGCGTAGAGCCAGAAATCGAGAAAGAATTTATCGGCATGGAGCCCGCATCGCCTATTTCGGAAGAGGTAGTGGTTAAAGCGGAGCCAGCGACAATAGTAGAAGAGGAGCGGGGGGAACTTAACATTCACATTTCCGACCCGGGAGATGCTTTAATCTGCGATAGTTGCCAATGAGAACGCAGTGTTTAGGGACCTAGGCACTAGGCTCTAGATGAAAAATAATTTATTACTAGCGCCTAGCGCCTAAAGCCTAATTACCTAAATCCTATGCTAATTGGAAAACCCTCTCCGGAAGACATGAACCTCCACCCCATTAAGTATCAATGGGCTTACGATCTCTACAATCAGGCTGTGCGTAACACTTGGTTTCCACACGAGATCGCTCTCAAGGAAGACATTCAGGATTGGGAGAAGATGACCGAGGACGAACAGCATGCGGTCAAATTCCTCATGGCCTTCTTCAACCCGGCGGAGCTCATCGTCAACCGCTCGATCGCCTTAGGCATTTATCCCTACCTTAAGAGTCCGACTTGTCACCTCTACCTCGCCAAACAGATGTGGGAGGAAGCCAATCACTGTGTCGCCTTCGAATACGTTTTGGAGACTTTCCCGTTCTTCAATCGAGACAAGATATTCGAAATCCACCTCGATGTGCCTTCGATGCGGGCCAAAGAAGCCTACATCAACAAGTTCATGAAGCGTATGACGGATGAGACGCTCAACATCGAAACTCCAGAGGGTAAGAAAGACTTCATCAGAAATCTCGTCGCTACCAATATTGTCATGGAGGGCATCTGGTTCTACTCTGGATTCATGGTGGCTCTCTCATTTAGACAGCGAAACATCCTCCGTAACTTCGGTTCAATGATTAATTGGGTTATCCGAGATGAATCCCTTCACCTCAAATTCGGTATCAATCTCGTTCATAGCGTGCTTGAAGAGAATCAGGAACTCCTGACCGAAGAGTTCGCCGCCGAGATTAGAAACCTCATCATCGAAGGAGTCGATCTCGAAACCGCTTATAACAAAGACCTCTTTCCGAACGGCATCTTAGGATTAAACGCCGAATACGTTAATCAATATGTCCAGTACGTCGCGGACAGACGCCTTGAGGAGCTCGGTCTGCCGAAGCATTACGGCGCCACTAACCCAGCCAAGTGGATGGGCACTGCCACCGACGTCTACGAATTGGTCAACTTCTTCGAAACCCAGAACACTAGTTACGAAGTGGACGTCCACTCTCATACAAATAAGCCAGAAACAGCCAAGTTAGAAATGCCGAGTGCAGAGTAATCGTGATAGAATAGTTCGATAACCTCACCACAAGTAATATCATGTCTATACGTGTAGCCATCAACGGCGCCGGGAGAATCGGTAGAGCCTTTTATAAATTAGCGTACAAGAATCCCACCATCGAGGTAATAGCTGTAAATGATCTAGGCGATAAAGAGAATATCGAGTATCTCCTTAAACACGACTCTGTCTATGGTCATTGGGACGGCAAGCTTGATGCGAAATTCCTGCAGGAAAAAGATCCTACCAAGCTTCCGTGGAGAGATCTTAATATTGATGTGGTGGTGGAATCCACCGGTTTTTTCGCCAGTTACGCTGGTGCGAAAGCACATATCTACGCCGGAGCCAAGCGCGTGGTAGTCACCGCTCCGATGAAAGATGAGCCCGAACAAGGAGTCCTTGGCGCCACAGTTCTCATGGGGATTAATGAAGAGAAGCTCGCTACCTGTATCATCACCTCGAATGCTTCCTGCACTACTAATGCCGGCTCGCCACTCATCGCTATCTTAGACGAAGCGATTGGAGTCGAGAAAGCGCTTCTCAATACCACTCACGGTTATACCGCCTCGCAATCCTTGGTCGATGGCCCTTCGCACAAAGGATATAGAGAGGGGAGAGCGGCAGCACAAAACATCATTCCTTCCTCGACCGGCGCTGCTATCGCTGTGACCAAGGCTTTTCCGAAGCTCGAGGGATTATTCGACGGCATATCAGTACGCGTACCGGTTCTGGCAGGCTCTCTGGTTGATATCACTTTCGTCGCCAAGCGCACCACCTCGGCCGGGGAGGTTAATGATATTTTGAAGAAGGCATCCAAGGATGATAAATGGAAGAAAATTTTTACTGTAACCGAAGAAGAGCTGGTTTCGTCAGATATCCTCGGCAGTCCATACGGCTCAATTGCTGATCTGAACTTCACCCGTGTTGTGGGAGGCAATCTGGTCAAAGTGCTGGCCTGGTATGATAACGAGATGGGATATACTCACACTCTTCTTGATCATGTAATTAAATTGGGGAAAGCTATCAAGTAATATGAAAATCTTTATCGGATCAGATCATGCGGGGTTTCAGCTCAAAGAGAAACTCGTCCCATTTTTAAAAGAACTTGGCCACGAGGTCGAGGATAAAGGGGCGTATGACTACAATGAGAATGATGATTACCCCGACTTCGTCAAACCCGTCGCACAAGAGATATCAAAAAATCCAGACTCAACTCAAGTGCGCGGCATCGTCCTCGGCGGTTCCGGCCAAGGCGAAGCTATTTACGCCAATAAATTCAAGAATGTGAGAGCCATGACCTACTACGCTCCCAGCAGGGGAGAAGTTTCCATAATCAAAGATTCCAGGGGCCACAATGACTCCAATATCCTCTCCCTTGGTGGCCGTTTTTTAAGCGAAGAGGAAGCCATGTCGGCTGTCAAAGACTGGCTCGAGACTTCCTTTTCTGGTGACGAGCGGCATGTCCGACGGATTGCTAAGCTAAATATATAATATGGAAATGCACGAAATCATTCCAGCCATCCTGCCCAAGAGCGTTGAAGATCTGGAGAAGCAACTGGCCGCACTGCCGGCCGCTATCACGCTTTTCCATATGGATGTTTTAGAAGAAGATATCTGGACTAATACCAACACTAGAGATTTCGAAGTTCATCTCATGGTCGATGAGCCTGAACGGCTCATCGCAAAGTGGATCGAGAGGGGAGCGAAGCGTGTGAGCATTCATACTCCGAGTGGTAAACTGGCAGAGTACCGTGACAAGGCCGAGATAGGCTTTGCCGTTGAGTTGGATAAGCCGCTAGACCAAGTCACTCCATTCCTTGATTTCGTAGACTTTGTCCACCTTATG
>JAUSGP010000015.1 GCA_030674415.1 bacterium
GAAATTGGTCACGAAATCCTCCTCCTTGGTATCAAGGTCTACTACGCCCACGCCACCACGCTTCTGTCTCTTGTATTCGGTAGGAGAAGTGCGTTTGATATAACCGCCGGAGGTCAGCACCAGTGCATTCTCTTCTTCTGGCACCAAGTCTTCGACGGAGAGGTTCTTCACAGCCCCCTTGACTACCTTGGTCCGGCGCTCGTCACCGTACTTCTCCTTCATACTCAAAAGCTCGGTTTTCACAACCTTTAAAATTTTTGTTGGCGATGCTAACAAATCTTTCATCTCTTTGATAAAGGCTTGCACCTCTTTCAACTCATCTAGAACCTTCTCTCGTTCGAGACCGGCAAGCTTCTGCAGGCGCATCTCGAGAATGGCATTGGCTTGGATCTCTGAGAATTTAAACTCTTTCATGAGAGCGGCGCGCGCATCCTCGACGCTCTTCGACGCGCGAATGATCTTCACCACCTGGTCGATGTGATCCAGGGCCTTCGAGAGACCAAGCAAGATGTGCTCGCGCTCTTCCGCGCGAGCAAGGTCATAGGTGGTGCGGCGCTTGACCACCGTCTTCCTATGCTCGACAAACTCGACGAGCATGCTCTTGAGCGAGAGGGTCTGTGGCACACCATCTACGAGAGCGACCAGGTTGAAGTGGAAAGTTTCTTCAAGTTGAGTGTGCTTGTAGAGAGCATTTAAAATTTTCTGTGGCTGGCTCCCCTGCTTTAAGTCAATGGCGATGCGAATATCCTTGGCGGATTCGTCGCGCAGACCCTTGATACCCTCGACCTTCTTCTCGCGCACCAGGTCGGCAATCTTCTCGATCAAGACCGATTTGTTCACGCGGTACGGGATGTCGGTGATGATGATTTGGAACTGCCCGCTCTTATTCTCTGTGATGTCAGCCACACCGCGCGCCACTACTCCGCCGCGACCGGTAGCGTAGGCGTGGTGAATATCCTTCTCATTGAAAATGATGCCACCGGTGGGGAAGTCGGGACCCTTGACGAACTCCAAGAGATCCTCGGTCGTAGCATCGGGATTCTCGGCGAGGTGAATAGTGGCGTCCACCACTTCATTCAAGTTGTGCGGAGGGATGTTTGTCGCCATACCCACGGCGATACCGAGGGTGCCGTTCAAAAGTAAGTTTGGCACTACTGCCGGAAGTACGATGGGTTCCTTGTGCGTGCCGTCGTAGTTGGGACGGAAGTCGACAGTCTCCTTATCTATATCCTTGAGCATCTCGCCCGCAAGCTTACTCATCTTGGCCTCGGTATAACGCATGGCGGCTGCACTGTCTCCGTCAATGGAGCCGAAGTTGCCTTGTCCAATAATAAGCGGATAGCGCATCGAGAAATCCTGCGCCATCTTGACCATCGAGTCATAGACGGCCACGTCGCCGTGCGGGTGATACTTACCAAGCACTTCACCGACTACCGTTGCACTCTTTCTAGTCTTGGCGGCGGCGTTAAGACCAATTTCGTTCATGGCGTAGAGGATGCGGCGATGCACCGGCTTCAAGCCGTCACGGACATCAGGCAGAGCGCGGTCGGTGATAACCGACATGGCGTAGTCGATGAAGGATTCCTTCATCTCATTAGTAATGGAACGGGCCACTACCCTTTTGTTATTGGAAATATCGTCTGTCATTTATTATCGCCCGCCATAAGAAGGCGGGTCCGCTAACTCCGATGGCGGAAAGTTTACCACCTCCAAGCCCTGTTTCAATTCACTGAAGTTGGAAAAGATTGCCTGAAAGCTTGCTCCCACTCCGCCAAGGAGAGACTGAAAGGGACTGACCTCCTGTGGACGCTGTGCGTCTACAACTTCGGCTGGGCGGTTAAATGTAGTGAGTGACCAGATAGAGAGAATTATTAAAGTAAAACCGAGGGAAGTCAGTAGCGCAAAACGCTTCTTGTGATGATCGGGCCTCGCATGCAGGGTTGAAAGATAGTGTCTCATAATTTTCAATTTTTAATTTAGAATTTTCATTAAATTTTCAATGAATTAATTTTCATTTTAAATTGTAAATTGTAAATTGTAAATTTAATCATTCTTGTTTAAGAATGATTATCTCACCCTCCTTGCCTTCCAAATCCTTTTTCTTGACTACAAACTTATCGAGCGGTGCGACATTTTTCTCTCCACCTTCTTTCAAAAATTGAGTGAGAGAATTTTGATCATAGTGCATCGGGATAATCACCGCAGGCTCCAGAGCGACGGCGGACTTATACGCATCCGGACGGACGAAGAGAATATCTACATCCTCGATGTCGTTGGTTGTCGGTCGTTGGTTGTCGGTCGAACTTAAGAAGCAGAGTTTCATCCCTTCGAAAGTGATGAGGTAGGTAGAGTCGGAGAAACCTTTGATAAAGATATCCTTCACTTCGTATTCTCCAGGACCGTCTATGACGAAACCAGCTTTCTCGGAAGTCTCTAGCTTGCCCTGAGCTTGTCGAAGGGTAAAGAGGGTAATATCGGCGCTCATCTTGGATTGGGGGTTAACGGCCATGGTCAGATCCCCTTGGGAAATCTTGAAGCTTTCGCCGCCTTGATAGCTTATTATCATTCCCGTATTTTAACATAAAAGCCCTGTCTTAGCCACTATTTGGGCCCTTACTTCCCTATCATTTTCTCCTTGACAAACAGGCTGGAGTATGATAGGATAGATACAGACTCAGGAAACGGCCGCAAAGGCCACAACCAGCACAGGAGAGTGCCATGGACGGACAGCGAACGAAGAAGATGGTCGGTCTCGACAGCGAGATCCAGCAGCTCACCATGAAGATGGGTGAGCTCAACGGACTCCACGCGAGAACGCAGAAGTTCGAACCGCAGACGGAAGCCGGCAAGAAGGCGCGCGAGGATGCTCTGACCCAGATCCACAACGAGATGGACACGCTGCAAAACGACATTCGCGAACGTCGTGACCGTTTCGAGGTTGCGACCGTCGAGTTCCTCTGCGGCAAGGACGCCGAGATGGCCGAGCCAACGCCGGGCGAGGCGCTCGCACGCGCCGTCTAGCACACCGACGTACAGCGGAAACTGTACAGCAGGGCGGGACCTCACAGTCCCGCCCTTTTCTATATTATCTTTCCCATTCCCACCTACATAATAATTCCACGACCGCTAAATTATTATGTATTTGACTTTTAATATTCGTATGATATACTGTTTAAAGAGGCTGTAACCACTTTCAGGAGCAACCATGCTGAAGAATTTAGCGATTTTCGGAAGTTCCCTCTTCGTCATTTTCGTCATCTCGCTCATCGTGTCTCTCACGCGGACACCGAGACATCGGACTCGGAGAGAGGTCCGCCGACAGAGCGGGACGAGACCGACCTTCGACTTCAACAAAGCGGCGGTCATCGATCGCCACACCATCATTCAACGATGACCGGAAAATTGAGATCGAGGGCGTGCCGTTGCACGGCGCGCCCTTTTTTGCTATCTTAAACCAGTTCTTTATTAGTCCCCGACTCTCGTTACCCCTAACCTTACGGCAACCATTCAACAGAGGTTAGGACCGGAAGCGGATTATCTAAATGTCATTATTTTCGTTTGGTGCAAAAGAAGCCCCGACGCTCGAAGAGGTCGGGGTCCCGACTCAGCCAGAGGCTGGCGTCGGGAAAGAAAAGAAAAAAAATAAAAAGAAAGCGGAAGTCTCTCCGGAGAATGCCGCTCTAAATAGCTATCTGGAAAAGATCCCTACTCCCCCGGTCGAAGACGACTTGGTGGAAGGGCCGGTTATTTCTATCGATAAGGGTGCAGTCTATATCGACTTACCGCCCTTCGGCACCGGTATCATCTACGGACGCGAGTTCATCAACGCCCGTGACATTATCAAGAAGATCAATGTCGGCGACATCGTCGCTGGCAAGGTGGTCGGCATCGGCGGCAAGGAAGGCTACATCGAAATTTCTTTGAAAGAAGCTCGCCAGGCACTCCTCTGGAACGAAGCCGAGACAGCCATTGCCGAGAAGCGCATCTTCGACCTCCCTATTACTGACGCTAACAAGGGCGGACTGATCATCAACTGGCAGGGCATTACTGGATTCCTTCCGGCCAGCCAGCTTAAGCCCGAGCACTACCCTCGCATCTCTGACGGCGATAAGGATAAGATTCTCGATGAATTGAAAAAGCTCGTGGGCGAGAAGCTCTCGGTCACTATCATCGGCGCCAATCCGAAAGAAGCCAAACTCATCTTCTCCGAGAAGAATCCGGAGACCAAAGATAAGGAAAATATCGTTTCCCGTTATGCCTTGGGTGATGAACTCGAGGGCGTTGTGACAGGACTTGTCGACTTCGGAATCTTCATCAAGCTTGAGGAAGGGCTCGAGGGACTAGTACACATCTCTGAAATCGACTGGGGCCTAGTTGAAAATCCTAAGACCATGTTCAAGATCGGCGAGAAGGTCAAGGTCAAGGTCATCGAGATCAAGGATGGCAAAATCTCGCTCTCCATCAAGGCGCTCAAGGAAAATCCTTGGAGAGAAGCCGAGAAGAAATATAAGAAAGACGACGTGGTCGAAGGTGTGGTCATCAAGTTCAACAAGCATGGCGCGCTTGCTTCTATCGAGGAAGGCGTGGCCGGTCTCATTCATATCTCCGAGTTCGGCTCAGAAGAGAAACTTCGCGAGAAGCTCGAAATGGGCAAGACCTACACCTTCAAGATTACCCTCTTCGATCCCAAAGAACAGAAGATGGCGTTATCGTTTGTGGAGAAATAAAATCGAAATAATATATAGAGAAACAGGCTTCCGGCGCACGCGCGCCGGAAGCCTGTTTGATTCTTTTACTGCTTAGAGAGCGGCGACGGATTCGTGGAACCGTTCCAGCCGACTCTTGGACGCGGCATGGAGAGCGTCCCGCTCGGTCCTCAAGCTGCGCAGAACTCGATGATAGAAGAATCTGCGTGCCGGCTCTAGCTGGCCTGATTCAAGGTGGCGTTTCCACTGCCTCTGCCACGCCTCGCTCACGCGATCATGATTCCGATCCATCTTTAGCTCCAGAATGTCTTCCCCGACATCGACGAGTGTGTCGACGTCTGGCGCGTTCACAATCCTTACGAAGAGCCAACGGTCACTCGACTGCTTAGGAACTTCTCCAGTTTCAATCATCTATCTAGTGTCCTCTTGTTCAAATTTGCCTCCAGAAATATTGTTCTTTACCGGCAAGAAAGTCAACTTATGAATTAAACTCCGTCATTGCTGCTTGGAGGTTTTGATCTTTAATAGTCTCGACCGCAGTTACCACAGATTTGAAAACTTTTTTGAGAGTTTCCATTTCTTTCGGTTTGAAATCGGTAAGAATGTGTTTTTCTACTGCTGACTCCCCTTTCGGCTTTTTTAATTTGCCACTTGGCGTTGCGGGAGAGATACCAAGGCGAATGCGGATAAACGCTTCGGTCTTCAGGGCTTTGATGATGGATTCTAGTCCGCGGTGACCACCGGAACTGCGGTTATAAGAAATTTTCATCGTGCCGAGCGCAAGGTCGAGGTCATCGTAGATCACAATTAGCTTTTCGGCCGCCTTTTTTGACTTCACAATCTTCACGACAAACTTACCAGAATGGTTCATGAAAGTATCTGGCACCAAAACTTTGATACCCTTCACTTTTTCCGCGATTAATTCACTAGCCATGCGTCCCGTGTTGTGACGCGTGTGTTCATATTCAACTCCTGGATTACCGAGACCTACGACAATATACATAATGCTATTGTGTCAAATCATTTTAAAGAATACAATCATGGCAAATTCATGACTCCGGATAACTCACAACCGACTACCGACAACCAACAGCAAAAACAAAATTCGAATTTTTGGAAAGAACTCGGTAAACTCGTTCTTCTAGCTCTCATCATCGTCATCCCCTTCCGCCTCTACATCGCTCAACCTTTCATCGTCGATGGCGAGTCGATGGACCCCACCTTCAAGACCGGGCACTATCTCATCGTCGACGAACTCTCCTACCGCTTCAAGACCCCGGAGCGAGGCTCGGTCGTAGTCTTCAAATACCCGGTGGACCCTAAGAAACAGTTTATCAAGCGCATCATCGGCCTGCCGGGAGAAACCGTCAAAATAGACGATGGACAAGTAACAATAATCAATGACACAAATCCAGAAGGGTTTAAACTAACCGAATCTTATGTGAAGTTTCCCAAACCGGACTCTGCCACCTACATCCTCGAAGATGACGAATACTTCGTCATGGGAGACAACCGCCTGCGGAGCTCCGACTCACGCGTCTGGGGCCCGGTACCGAAGGCAAACATCGTCGGCCGACCGATCATTCGCATCCTGCCACTCTCGCTCTTCCCTGGAGATATTTCGCATTTTTTGACAAGCCCCTCGACTTCCTTCGACGAAGCTCAGGATAAATCGCTCGGGGCAAGTAACCAAACCGAGTGATGCTTAAGGAAGTAAGACAGCCAGCCTGGAGTTTGAGCGAATTCGACAAGACTCTTGTGGCGGCCACTTACTTCGGCTTCATGCCTATCGCGGCACCCAGGATTACCGAGGTGGATCTCGAGGTCACTCGGCATTGCGCCCTGCATCCGCACTATGATGCCGCTGAACGCGCGGCTCTCATCCGCACTTACCTCGACCACAACTTCGCCTCGCTCCCGCACCCACTCGCCGTTGTTTATAAAAAGTCGGTTGTTAAGAAAAGATTAGGAGGGTATTCCCTCCACTTCATCGGCGCCACTTCCGGCATCGCCGAAGCCACCCTCATCCGCGCCGCCCTCTCGATGCTCTCCGAAGAGGGTTATAAAAATTTGCGGGTAGATGTCAATTGCATCGGCGACAAGGAATCGATCAGTCTCTACGAACGTGAACTTGTAAACTTCGCCAGGAAATATGGCGCCGACTTGCCGGAGCATTTGAGACTCTCAATCAGAGAAGATGTCTGGAATCTCTTCCGCATGGAGGAAGAAGAAGCTGTAGCCCTCCGCTCGATGGCGCCCTCCTCCGTGAGCTTCCTCTCGGCGCAGAGCCGGATTCACTTCAAGGAAGTGCTCGAGTATCTCGAAGCGCTCGGGGTTGACTTCCGCCTCACGCCCAATCTTGTCGGCGAGAAAAACCATTGCTCCCATACTATCTTCGCTATCAAGAATTTTTCAGAAGAAGAGGAGAATGTCTTAGCTGTCGGTTATCGCTATTCAAGACTGGCCAAGAAACTCGGATTACGCAAGGAAATTCCCATGGCCTCCGTTACTCTCTTCTCGCAAGTCGGAGTTCTACCGGATAAGAAGATTTACAAACAACTGCCGCGCCCGAAATTTTATTTAGTCCAGCTCGGCCAAGCCGCCAAAATTAAAACACTTTCTTTAATCGAACTTTTGCGCGAACATCACATCCCCGTGCATCACTTCCTAGGCAAAGATAAACTAACTGTCCAGCTCTCAAACGCCGAGAATCTGCGCGTGGCCTACCTCATCATCATCGGACAGAAAGAGGCTCTGGAAGGTACTGCCACCGTCCGTAATGTCGCCACCCGCGCCCAGGATACTATTCCTCTGGAAATGCTTCCGCAGTATTTGAAGAATATTAGTTTGTAATGTGTATAATTAAAAATGGAGGCACTTCTCATGGACACTCTCGGTGTTGACACTCGCGTCAGATTTACCAGCCATTGCCAAGTGGAAGGCAACGATTACCATGCTCAGGAGTACACCGGCCAAGAAGCCCGCATCACCTGCGTAGTTCCCGTTACTAATCAAAACAAGATCCTGGGTCAGCTATACCACATCAAGTTCGACGACGGGATTGAGATTAGTGTTGGAGAAAAGGAGATAAGACCAATTTCTCCAACCTAAACTGCCCGCCCCGAGTGCCGATGGGAACCCGTCGCGCAGTTCGCGGCGGGTTTTCTTTTTATTCTATATATGTGCAACACCGAGTGTTGCACAATTAAAGACTGTGAATGTAGGCAAGTTCTTCTTCAAACATTTTTGCTGGACTAGTTTTGACAAATTTGCCGTATTCCTTTTTATTTCTGAATTCCCCCATCAAAACGTCCGGTACTAGAAGATTGCCCCAGCGGTTTTCTCCGATCATATCCTGATAGCTAGACCACGGGTATTTATCTTCTTTCTTAAACCATTGCGAAGTTTCTCTAGGGTTCCGATGAATGTAAGCTGACAGATAAAGAAGTTGTGTATCACTTTCAATATGCACCGCTTGATAAGGCCCTTGGAAAACATGGCCAGACTTTTTGTATTTTGTGTTGTAGTACTTGCTATAAGCATTCAATACTCTTTGCATGTAAGCGGCAATACCTCCTTGCTCAACCTCTTTTAAAATTAAATGAAAATGGTTAGACATAATGCAAAAAGCCACAAGTTCCACTGTCCGATTTTTGACCACTTCTTCATCTGAAGTGTTAAACACCGAGTGTTTAACAAACTCTTTAACGGGACGTCCAATGTTTAGAAAGGTCTTAGGCGATTGAAAATATAAAATTAAGAAAAGAAATCTAGCCCAATCCATCTTATCGTGAAAGATAGTTTGCTTGTTTACCGCCCTGTTAAATATATGGTAATGCTCCCCGGGAGCAATTCGAATTTTTCTCATGTCTATAGTTTATGTTAAACACTCGGTGTTTAACAAGGGTGTTTAACAAGTGTTTAACAAGGTCAACGAAAACTTGACATGATAGTACTTTAGGTGTATGATATAAAAAGATGCTCGGAATCCACCGAGTATAAAGGAGGGTCTCTCGATGAGGACTTTGCTTGAAAGAATTGGCGTCTCCTCGAAACAACCAGAGGAGCGGCTTTACTCGGTCGAGGGCGACATCGTCTTCGAATTCACCCCAGCTCCGGGACACAAGTGTTCGGCGGAAAGAATCGACTTCCTCCAGCACGTCATCCGCTTCGTGGATGCACAATTTCCATGGGTAGATCGCACCGACTACTCTGGCGAGAAAGTTCCGAGCATCGGCCATATCGGCGAGCCGGTGTACCAGTACCACAACCTCAGCACCCCGGAACTGCACGTCTGGTTCCGCGTGGTTCCATTCATCAACTGCGTGCGTAAGGGCCAGATCCACGCTTACGAGCGATACCTGCAGAAGCTGGCTGAAGAGGCCTGGAAGCAGAATTTTGGGACGAAATCGGTGCGGAGCGTCTTTCCGCACAGGTAGTGTCAAAAAGTTCAGCCGCCACGACTAACGCCCCCGCCCCGAGCGACCGACGGAAATCCCGTCGTGCGTTCGCGGCGGGCTTTCTTTTTATAGACATTTATTTGGCCCTGTGTTAAAGTATCTCTCGCAATGAAAGCCATGGTCAACATCGAGGTTCTGAAGGGTCCGAATGAAAATAATTTAAGCGTCCTTAGACGCTTCACTAAGCGCGTGCAGGCCGCTGGCGTCCTCCCCCGCGTCCGAAGCAGACGTTACACCGAGCGCACTCCTTCGGCCAACACTCGTCGAGCCAAGACCGTCGCCTTCCTCAAGAAGAAAGAGATTACTACTGAACTCATCAAGCTCGGCAAGATGGAAGTGGTTAGCAAGTTTACCCGCCGAAAACGCTAGTTTTCGGTAATTTTCAATTTACAATTTGCAATTTTCAATTGTAAATAGGACCCGAAAAACGATTCCCAGAATCCCTTTCGAAAGGATTAAGGATAAGGTACTGGGGAAAAGATACGAACTTTCTCTAGTTTTATGCGGCGATGCCCTCTCTCGACAATTGAACAAACGCTACCGAGGCAAGAATAAAGTGGCAAATATTTTGAGCTTTCCTCTATCGGAAAGCTCTGGAGAAATATTCATCAATCTCGCGACGCTGAAGGGTTTCAGCGTGGTACACCTCTTTATCCACGGACTACTCCATTTGAAAGGAATGGAACATGGCGATACAATGAGTCGAGCTGAGAAAAAATTATTACATGGCGCGACAAATTATCGTAGGGATTGATATCGGCACTTTTCAAACGAAGGTTATTATCGCGGAAGGCTTGGAGCAAAATGGACATTTTGCTCCGAAGATTATCGGCACCGGCTCATGCGAAACCAAGGGCGTCGAGCGCGGCTATATCATCAATTCCAACGACGCGGCAACAAGTGTACGCACAGCGGTAAGCAGAGCGGAGAAGACAGCAGGGGTCAGGGCCCGGCGCGCCTACGTCTCCTTCGGTGGCATTGGCCTCGGCAGCCTCACCACGAGCGGGTCAGTAGCCATTTCGCGAGCCGATATGGAGATTACCGAGCGCGATCTTACCCTCGCTCTCGAAGCGGCCGAGGCGGCTATACCACACGCCGCTTCTTTAAATAAACGAATTATCAATACCATCCCAGTCGAGTACAAGATCGACGGCAAGCCGGTCTGGGGACAGGCACTTGGACTCAAGGCCGTCAAGCTTGAGGTTAAAGCGCTCTTCATCACCTGTCTGGAACATCATCTCTCGGAACTCATTAAAACCGTTGAGGAAGCGGGGGTGGAAGTAGTCGACGTCGTAGCAGCACCAGTAGCGGCTAGTCTCGTCACCGTTGGGAAGAAGCAGAAGCGGGTGGGATGTCTCCTCGCCGACATCGGTGCCGAAACTCTCTCAACAATTGTTTTCGAAAACAACAACATGGTCTCGCTCGAAGTTTTCCCTATCGGCGGAGCCGACATTACCAACGATATCGCCCTGGGATTGAAAATGTCTCTCGAAGACGCCGAGAACGTCAAACTTGGCGGCCTGACCCACGCCAATTATACTAAGAAGAAGCTCGAGGAAATCATTTACGCGCGCCTGGGTGACTGCCTCGAATTGATCGAGATACATTTGAAAAAACTCGGCCGTGCCGGACTCTTGCCAGCGGGCATCATATTTACCGGCGGCACGGCCTCGACACCGGGGCTCAAAACTTTTGCCGAAGAAGCCTTGCGCTTGCCCGCCCAGCTGGCAGAAATTCACTTCGGTACCGGAGTGGTCAGTAAAATCCGTGAAAACATTTGGGCCACCGCGTGTGGCCTGGTCCTCCTCGGCTTCAACTCGGCCGACGGCGAGAATCTGGTCGGCCATCGACGTGGCTCCATCACCGCCGCCGATGGACAACGACTTTTCCACCGCGTTTCGCGCTGGTTGACACAGCTTTTACCATAAAATAAGAAAACATTCTGTTCTTGAAGGCAAGTGCTTTCCTTTTAAACTCATGGTGGTAAGATGGCTTCAATCATTTAATACAAACGCATGCCCCAAATCAAACCAGAAGTAGAATCTTTCGCACGCATCAAGGTCATCGGAGTCGGTGGTTCCGGTAAAAACACGGTCAACCACATGATCAATTCCAAGGTCAAGGGAGTTGATTTCATCGCTATCAATACCGACGCCCAGGACCTCCACCACTCGCTCGCCAAGAAGAAAATTCACATTGGCAAGAACCTAACGCGCGGCCTCGGTACCGGCATGAACCCGGAACTCGGCAAACGCGCTGTGGAAGAAACCAAGGAGGAGGTGCAGGAAGCTATCAAGGGTGCTGACATGGTCTTCGTCACCTGTGGCGTCGGCGGAGGCACCGGCTCCGGTGCCGCTCCTGTCGTCGCTCGCACCGCGCGCGAGAACGGATGCCTCACTGTCGCTGTCGTGACCAAGCCCTTCTTCTTCGAAGGCCAGCAGAGGATGAAGATAGCTGAAGCGGCCATCGAGGACTTAAAGCAAGCAGTCGATGCCCTCATCATCATTCCGAACGACCGCCTACTCCAGACCGTGGAGAAAAACATTTCCGCCAAGAACGCCTTCGCCATCTGCGACAACATTTTGAAGGAAGCGGTCGAGGGCATCTCGGATCTCATCACCACCCCGGGTATTATCAATATCGACTTCGCCGACATCCGAAGCGTGCTTGAGAACTCCGGCGCCGCGCTCATGGGCATCGGCACCGCTTCTGGCGAGAACCGCGCCGAGGAAGCCGCTCGAGCCGCCATCTCTTCCCCTCTTCTTGAGATCTCTATCAACGGCGCCAAGGGCGTGCTCTTCTCCATCGCCGGCGGAGACGACCTGACTATGTTTGAAATCCAGGATGCCGCCAAGGTTATCACCGAGTCTGTCGATCCAAATGCCAAGATTATCTTCGGTACCGTCCGCGACGATAAGCTCAAGAAAGGCTCTTTGAAGATTACCGTCATCGCATCTGATTTCCCGGAAAGTAATCAGCGCAAGGGTACCTCGCTCTTCCAGAGTTTCGGCGGCGAAGAAGAACGCAGTAAGGGTAAAATATTCAATACTCTCTCCGCTCCAGAGAAAGCTGCCGTCAAGGAAAATGTCGAGGCTAAGAAGCCTGTAGTAACCCCTGCCTCGGCCAACTCCTCTATAGAAGACAATGACGACGACTGGAGCGCTGTCCCGGCATTTCTCCGACGCTCGAAATTAAAGTAATTGAAGCTGATAGCTAAAAGCTGTAAGCTATAAGCTTATGTATGATCTTGTGATTATCGGAGGCGGACCCGCCGGCGTAAGCGCCGGCGTTTATGCTGCCAGAAAACGTTTAAAGACTCTTTTAATAACAGAGTCTTTTGGCGGGCAAAGCACAGAGTCTTCCGGAATAGAGAACTGGATCGGCACTCCTCATATCCACGGTGTGGCCTTCGGAGAGATGCTCGAGGGGCATCTACGCGCCTCTGCCACTGACGTCGTAGACATCAAGTTGAATAGGGTTGTAAAAGTTAGTAAGTTGGAAGTTGGTAAGTTTGAAATACAAACAGAAGACGGTAAGTCTTATACCACCAAAACTGTTCTAGTCGCCACCGGCAGTACCAGAAAGAAGCTCGAGATTCCTGGCGCGGAAGAGTTTGAGAACAAGGGTATTAGTTACTGCGCCAGCTGTGACGGGCCACTCTTCGCCGGGCAAGATGTGGCGGTCGTGGGCGGAGGCAATGCCGCCTTTGAAACAGCGTCCCAACTCCTGGCCTATGCCCGATCAGTCACTCTTTTAAACCGTAGTGAGGTCTTCCGCGCTGATGAGGTGACAGTAGAGAAAGTACTTTCGCATCCAAAAATGAAGGCGATTAAGAACGCGATTCCTAAGGAGATTAAGGGTGAAAAGTTTGTGAATACTCTAGTCTATGAAGAAAATGGAAAGACTAAAGAATTGCTGGTCACCGGCATTTTCGTCGAGATCGGTCTTATACCGACAACTCACTTCGTCGAAGGTCTCGTTCCTTTAAATAATTTCAAACAGATTCTGGTAGATCCGAAGAATCAGCGCACCCAAGTGGCAGGTGTCTGGGCCGCCGGGGACTCGACAGACGGACTCTTCCATCAAAACAACATCGCCGCAGGAGACGCAGTCAAGGCATTAGAGGATATTTATCTCTTTCTACACGCGGGCAAATAATATAAATAAAAAAAACTCGCCAGCCAAGCAGCGCGATGGAACATATGTCCACCGAACTGCTGACTTGCGAGCTGCGCTAGCGCTGTATGACCGTTATCGGCACGGGGCCTCCAAGGGTCACGATCTGGGAGACGTTCACGCCGCCACCTCGGCAGAAGCCGTTTTGACGAACGCAACGATAGACGCCATATCCCACCGCGGCCGCGCCGAGTCCGATGAGCAAGGGCTTAACCCAGCTCCGACCGCTCTTCTTCTCCGGCGGCGGCACACCTGCGCTACCCTGAAGATTTTGCTGACCATCCAGACCGCGGAGGCCTTGCTGACCATCCAGACCGCGGAGGCCTTGCGGACCATCCAGACCTCTAAGTCCCTGTTGGCCAGCGAGTTGCTGGGGCGGTGCGGCGTCCCATCCGATCGGCCAGAACGGCTGGTTGGAAGGAAGATCACGGAGAGCGCCGTCAGCACTCCGGTAGACATCGGCGTCTCGGGCAAGCTGGCAGCTGATGATTCGCACCTCCCGCTCCCGCCCGGGTGGTCCGGCTTCTGTCATGAGAACCGGTCCGCCGGTGGTCTTGAAGACCTGGGCTTCACGGGGCGCCGGTCCGAAGGCAATCGGCGCTTTCCCGAGCTGGCACACTGGCCAGTTCGCCGGGTTGGCAACAGACCCTGGGGGTATTGCCGGTGTTTGCGCCACAGCCGGGGAAGCCGTGGCCACGAGGACCAGCACGAAGCTGGCCAAGACGAACGTTTTCCTCATTGCGCACTCTCCTTGGAAACTGGGTGAACGGGTATTCTGGTCAGGACTCTATCACGCTGATAAAGCCCTGTCTAGGGGTCTATTTATAAAGACGTTACAGCTGGGTTTCTCTTAAAAAGTGCGCGGTGCAGGACTTGAACCTGCAACATCGTCAACGTCAATGACGCGCTCTACCAATTGAGCTAACCGCGCAATACGAACAAGACCCACTATAGCAAAACCTGCTAAACTCTTCTATATGGAGCGAAAGCCCGGAGAGCAGATAAACCTAATAGGCACAGGCCTCACTATTGCTGTTATTGTAGGTCTCTTATTTTTCATTGACATAGAGTCTCTCAAGGGATATGTGCTTCGTGCCGGGATCTGGGCACCGCTTGTTTTCGTTCTTCTTAAGATCTCGACCTTGGTCATCGCCCCTCTCTCCGGTTCCCCTCTTTATCCACTAGTCGGTCTTCTGTTCGGATTCTGGCCCGGCATACTTTATGTCGCTCTCGGAGATTTCCTCGGCTACACCATCTGCTTTTTCATCAGCAGAATCTTTGGGAAGAAGATCGTTTTGAAACTGGTTTCCGACAGAGAAGAAAGCATTCTTAATCGCATCGTTGAATACATAAGTGATACCAAAGGATTTATTCAAGCCTGCCTAGCCGGCTTCGCTCTGCCAGAAATACTTTCATATGGCGCTGGGCTAAGCCGCCTTCCCTATTTCAAATTCATATCGATACTTTGGCCGCTGACCTTGACCATAAGCACTCTCTTGGTATTTCTCGGTTCGATCTTAGGAGCTAAGGCAGAATCCGTATTGATCGGACTAATCTTGCCTGTGGTCGGGGTCTTCGCGATGCTTGTTGGCGGAACTTTCTTTATGCGTGGTTTGAAAGAAAAAAGCGCCGACAAAGACCTGTCGTAACCCGATAATTTTATACTTTATTTCTGGAAATCTTCGGGTAGTTGCATATCTTTCTGTCTAGCGATGAGGTAGTACACTATCGTGCCAGCCACAGGGAAGGCCAGACACGAGAGTCCCCATATCACCTTCCATCCGGTACTCTTGTGGGCCCTGACGATATCCAAGAGCGCCCAGACGAACAATATTAACCAAAGAATGTAAAACGCTAATTTAAGTAATGACATACTTTAATGATACCACGAAGTAACAGATCGCATGCTTCGCATGCGATCTATGTGAGCCACAATAATTCATTTCTACCCGAAATGAATTTTCCAGCCCCGGACTCAGTTGTCCCACAAGCTTGCGGGACATACTTCCGTCTTCATAAATCGCTCGCAGACAAAGCAGTTTGTCTGCTCTCTGCGATTTATGACCCCACCGGGAGTCGAACCCGGCTTCACAGATTGAAAACCTGTTGTCCTAACCGATAGACGATGGGGCCCTTCGACAAGCTCAGGGCAAGCCTAAGCCAGAAAATAATAACATTTTTGGCCAAAAAGACAAAAAATGCTATAGTTCCAGCCACGGAAGCGTGGCTGAGTGGTTGAAGGCACCGGTTTCGAAAACCGGCATAGGCGCAAGCCTATCAGAGGTTCAAATCCTCTCGCTTCCGCCAGAGTAAATTATGAAAATCCTATCTATAGAAACCTCCTGCGACGAGACGGCTATATCTCTGCTTGATATAACCGGTCCTCTGGAAAAGCCAGATATTAAAGTCTTAGGCAATACCCTCCTGTCCCAGGTGGCCCTACATGCAGAGTACGGCGGAGTCTATCCCAACCTAGCCAAGCGCGAGCACGAGAAGAACCTGCCTATTCTCCTTGAACAAACACTTCAGGAAGCTCGGGAGGACAGCGAGAATCCACAGATAGATTGTATTGCCGTAACTGCCGGACCTGGGCTCGAACCGGCTCTCTGGACGGGCATCACCTTCGCCGAAGAACTCGGCAAGAAGTGGGGTAAGCCTGTTGTCCCAGTAAACCATATGGCCGGCCACATCTTTTCGGTCTTATACAACCTTGATAAACCTTTACAAATGCCGGCCTTGGCATTGTTAGTCTCCGGCGGGCACACGGAACTGGTCCACATCAAGGATTTCGGCAACTATGAAATCATCGGACGTACTCTCGATGACGCCGTGGGCGAAGCCTTCGACAAGGTCGCGAGGATGCTCGGGCTTCCCTATCCCGGAGGGCCGAAAATTTCTGCTTTAGCAGAAGAAGCCAGAAGAAATAATCCTAATTATGAAAAGCTCCCCCGGAGCTTTTCATTCCCACGCCCGATGATTAATTCCAAAAATCTCAATTTTTCTTTCTCGGGACTGAAAACTGCAGTACTTTATAAGCTAAGAGATGAGAAGAGAACAGATGAAGAATTCAAAGAAATAGTTGCTAAAGAATTCGAAGACGCCGCGGTCGATGTATTGATAGCCAAGACCCGCAAAGCACTAGAATCGTTTGGCACTGATATAAAAACTCTCATCGTCGCCGGCGGAGTTTCAGCTAATATAAAACTTTCAAACGAACTTGAAAAACTTTCCACAGACTTCCCCCACATTACCTTGCGTCTACCAGACAAGCTTCTCACCACCGACAACGCTATCATGATCGGCATCGCCGCTTTCGTAAATATTTCCCTAGAACCCGAACTGCTTCGTGATCAAACTCCGATCAAAGCTTCCGGCAATCTGACCCTTAACTCTTAGCTTCGGTTGTGACGGTCTTGGTAGTCACGATAGTTCTCACTGTCTGATCCTTAGGTGTGGATAAGATCATGTACACGCCGGTAGCCAACAGGGCGATAATGAGAGGCAGGAGCAGACACCATTCCTGAAGTAAATAGGCTCCGACTAGAGCGAGAACGAAGCCAACCGCGATGGCTCCCCACTTAACGAAGAATCTCTTAGAGATATTTTCAGGGAGGTCTTTATAAAGGACACCTTCAAGGACACTACCGATGATATAAAGGACAATTATGATAAGGAGGAGTTCATAGAGACATTGCATAGTCTCGGCAGCTGTATCTGGCCATGAGAAGAGGGCTCCCGCTATACTGCTGGGATATCCAGTGTCGGGGGTATCTATATTTTGTCCTTTAGAAATGTTCTGCCCTATGATCGGTATGGAGGAAAGGGTGCTTGTACCAGCGCCTTCTTTGTAACCGCCCATCTCCTTATCTGCCGGACAGGTGCAGGTAGGAACTTTGTCCTTTATCACTACCGGAGCGTGGTAGACACCCTGAACCGCAGGCATAGGAGAACCGCAGATGATCTGGTTAATCTTAGCCAGAGTCAATTTATAAACGTATCCAGTAGGTGCGTTTATACCCCACGGAGTGAGGATTTCGCTCTTATATTTCAACTGGAACGCCGAAACAGCCTGGAAAGTGGCTTGATCGAAGACGCCATTTATAGTGACGTAGTCATATCCTTCGAAAGATTTGAGGAACGCCTGAAGTTTAATAACTTGGAGAGTATCGTTATTGGCTCCCATTCTCAAATAGCTGGTCAAGAAAGGGCAGAAATTGCCAATGGTAGTAGCACCAAGAACCTGAGGTGTAGGCGTAGGCGGACGGCTTGAACCTCCACTCCTTCCGCCACCACCGCCACCACCTCCTGGTCCAGGTCCTGGTGGTGGAACTAGAGTGACAACATTAATAATTACCGCATCTTGGGTAGTTACACTACCATTAGTACAATCTAGGGTAAGGGTAGTAGAACCTCCTACAGCTGGATACCATGGGTGGCCAGGTGCGATAGGACCATCAGAGCCGGAAAGGCTGATGCCGGAGACGCCAGAAGGCGAGGTAAGTTGACACGCAGTAGCGCCGGTAGATGTCCAGCTGTAATTCCAGGCAGTGCCGTTTACTACAGTGACAGGACCGTCAGAACCGTTGGCTTTGATATCAGCGGTAACAGCAGACGGAACAAGTCCCGTGATATTTATAACTACCGAGTCGGTGGCATTTACAGTGCCATTGGTACAGTTAAGCGTAAGGGTAGTCGGAGTCGAGGTGGCTGGATACCATGAGTGGCCAGGTGCGATCGGGCCATCGTTACCGGACAAAGAAATACCAGACACGCCAGAAGGCGAGGTAAGTTGGCAAGCAGTGGCTCCAGTTGAAGTCCAGCTGTAATTCCACGAAGTACCATTCGTGATAGTCACCGGACCGTCGGAGTCATTGGCTTTGATATCAGCGGTTACAGCCGATGGGGCAAGGCCGGTAATATTAATAACAACTGAATTTTGGGTAGTTACGGTGCCGTTAGTACAATCAAGAGTAAGAGTGGTGGGAGTCGAGGTGGCTGGATACCATGGGTGGCCAGGTGCGATAGGACCATCAGAGCCGGAAAGGCTGATGCCGGAGACGCCAGAAGGCGAGGTAAGTTGACACGCGGTAGCGCCGGTAGATGTCCAGCTGTAATTCCACGAAGTACCATTCGTGATAGTCACCGGACCGTCGGAGTCATTGGCTTTGATATCAGCGGTTACTGATCCACCATCTGTAGCTACTATATTAATAACAACGAAGTCCCCTGTAGAGACAGTACCATCTGTACAATCAAGAGTGAGAGTAGTTGAGCCTCCGACAGCCGGATACCATGGGTGACCCGGGGCAATAGGGCCATCAGAGCCTGAAACGCTGGTACCCGATACGCCGGAAGGTGAAGTAAGTTGGCAAGCGGTGGCATCGGTTGATGTCCAGCTAAATGAAAAAGAATTACCATTAGTAACGTTAACCGGTCCATCGGAGCCTTCAGCCTTGATATCGGCCGTCACAGCTGCGGAAACAGTCACCGGCACCGCTACGAAAAAGATGGCGAGCGCCAAATAAGTGGTACCGAGGCGAACTATGAGATTTTTATGTTTAAAGAATAACCTTTTCATATCCGAAGTCTTCACACTACTCACTCGTTGCCTGAAGTCAAGCAAATCTGAATTTAGTGTACTTTACTCAATGTCCTTTACTTTTGTCCTTTATCTAAATTATGTCCTTTAGATTACACGCCGTTACGGATGCGCTCGCGTGCTATGATATGAAGACGCATGAATGACAAGTTTCTTAAGCCATATAACCCCACAGAGACCGAGTCAAGGGTCTATAAACTTTGGGAGGAGAGCGGTTTTTTCAATCCTGATAATCTAACGGCTCAACACGTTGAGCCGTTTACCATTATCATGCCCCCGACGAACGCGAACGGTTCTCTTCATGCTGGTCACGCGTTAGTAATAACAATAGAGGACATCATGACGCGCTATAAGCGCATGCGGGGATTTAAAGCTCTTTGGCTTCCGGGACTTGACCACGCTGGTTTTGAAACTCAAGTAGTGTTTGAAAAAAAGTTGGAGAAGGAAGGCCGTTCACGCTTCGATCTTTCTAGAGAAAAACTTTATAAGGAAATCCTCGATTTTACCCTCGAGAATTCAGCTAACATTAAATCGCAAATCCGCTCGATGGGTGCTTCGTGTGACTGGTCGAGAGAGAAGTTCACCCTCGATAAGGATATTGTGGGGGTGGTCTACAATACATTTAAACGACTATCTGAAGACAATCTTCTGTATCGCGGAGCTAGAATTATTAGCTGGTGCCCTAAGCATCGCACCTCTTTTTCAGATCTCGAGATAGAAAATCTGGAACGCACAGACAAATTTTATTATCTCAAGTACGGTCCATTTACTATCAGCACAGCTAGGCCGGAAACAAAATTCGGAGACAAGTACGTCGTCATGCACCCAGATGATAAGCGTTACAAAGAATATTCTCATGGGCAGAAGCTGGAACTTGAATGGATCAACGGTCCGATTACCGCTACCGTTATCAAGGACGAGGCTGTCGACATGGCTTTTGGCACAGGGGTCATGACTATCACTCCTTGGCACGATCAGACGGACTTTGAAATTGCCGAACGCCACAATCTAGAGAAAGAGCAAATCATCGGCGAGGATGGCAAGCTTCTTCCAATAGCTGGAGAGTTTGCCGGACTGAAGATTGTAGAGGCCCGTCCCAAAATTATTGAAAAACTAGAGAGTAAAGGCCTGGTGGAAAAGATTGACGAAAATTACAAGCACGTCGTTCGCACCTGTTACAAATGCGGTACGGTCATCGAGCCCCAGATCAAGAGTCAATGGTTTATCCGCATGAAGCCATTGGCAGAAAAAGCTCTAGAGAAAATTAACGGGGGTGAAATCACTTACCTACCAGAACACTACAAAAAGATCACTACTCATTGGCTAGAAAACATCATAGACTGGAATATCTCCCGCCAGATCGTCTGGGGCATCCCCATACCGGCCAAGATATGCGATTCGTGCGGCGAAGGTATGGTCGACTTGGATAACTTTATAAAAGCTTGCTCTAAGTGCGGTGGCTCGGTCCATGCAGATACTGACACTTTCGACACTTGGTTTTCTTCCGGCCAGTGGCCTTACGCCACGCTTCAAGCTTTGGGAGAAAAGGATTTCCAAACTTTCTATCCTACGGATGTAATGGAAACCGCCGGTGAAATAATCTTCTTCTGGGTCTCAAGAATGATTATGCTAGGACTCTATGCTACAGGAGAACTACCCTTCAAGACTGTCTACTTGCACGGTCTAGTTTTGGATGCCAAGGGGCAGAAGATGAGCAAGTCTAAGGGGAACGTCATTAACCCGTTAGAGCTTACAAGCCAGTTTGGAACTGATGCCTTGCGTATGGCATTAGTCATAGGCAATACTCCAGGAACATCGCTCGCTCTCTCACCAGACAAGATTAAGGGCTACAAAAACTTCGCCAATAAGATTTGGAATGTCAGCCGTTATGTTTTATCAAAAGAAAATATTGGTGAGTTGAGAAAAGATTTGGTTGAAGAGTTTGAAGCGCTAGCGAAAGATGTAACCACAGACATGGACAACTTCCGCCTCTACATCGCCGCGGAGAAGCTCTACGCTTATATCTGGCATCGCTTCGCCGACGAAATCATAGAGGAAAGTAAGAAGGATCCCGAACTTTATGGAGCAACTTTATATTACATTCTCGAAAATTCATTAAAGTTGATCCATCCCTTCATGCCATTTATCACAGAAGAGATTTGGGGTGAATTGAAGAAAGCTAATAGCTTACAGCTGACAGCTGACAGCTTATTGATGATAGAACCATGGCCAGTGAAATAACCTATGCTGCGCTCGGAGGTATCGTGCCTGCTCTGGTCTGGCTCTTATTCTGGTTGCGTGAAGATCGTAAAAATCCAGAACCCAATGGCCTAATCCTCAAAACTTTCCTCCTCGGCATGCTTGCCGTCCTGTTGGTCCTGCCATTTCAGAAAGGGGTGGAGATGCTCATCCCAGGCACTACCATCATTACACTTTTCTTGTGGGCGTTTTTTGAAGAAAGTTTCAAGCTAGGCGCCGGCTACTTCGGCGGACTGCATACTGTTGATGACAATGAGCCGCTAGACCCGCTCATCTATATGATTACCGCCGCGCTCGGCTTCGTGGCGCTAGAGAACACGCTCTTCATCTTAGGACCAATCCTCGGCCAAGACATCCCGCAGAGCATTGTGACGGGAAACTTGCGCTTCATCGGGGCAAGCCTCCTCCATGTAGTCTCTTCGGGACTAGTGGGCGCTTCACTTGCCTTCTCATTCTACCAATCACGCGCCCGACGCGTAAGCAAGGTAATCCTCGCTCTCGGCTTCGCCATCGCTTTTCACACCGCCTTCAACTGGTTTATCCTGAAGTGGAATAACTCAGGTATTCTGCTGTCCTTCTTTATGGTTTGGATAGGAGTAGTTATCCTCTTGTGGCTCTTCGAGAAAGCAAAGAAGATTGCACGTCCCACATATATTGAGTTATAATTAAACAATCATGGCACACAAAAGAAGTTTTTTTGAAAAGTTGACTGGCGCAGTCCGGCTCGAAGACGAGAGCGAGTTGGTAGCAAGTGACACAGGGAAACCTTCCATCTTCGAAGAAGCGGATGAGGAAGCCCAGCTGACCGTCGACGTATACAACACGCCCTCCGAGATCGTCATCAAGACCATGGTTGCTGGCGTCAAACCAGACGATCTCGATGTCTCGATCACCCGCGACTCTGTCACTATCCGCGGTGAGCGTGGCGAAGAGAGGACTGTTTCCGCGGATGACTACATCCATCGCGAACTCTACTGGGGCGCTTTCTCCCGCACCATTCCTCTGCCGGAAGAAATCAATGTCGACGAAGCCGAAGCCTCCGAGAAATACGGCATGCTCATCCTCACTCTCCCCAAACTCGACAAAAACAGACAGACAAAGTTACGCGTGAAGGGAAATTAGGGTGCCGAGGACCAGAGTCGAACTGGTGACATCTTCCTCTTCAGGGAAGCGCTCTACCAACTGAGCTACCTCGGCAAGTGAGGAGCAGCGAGAAAGCTCGCTTACTCATTGTCTCCGAATGCTGCCGCGGAAAGCTTTAGCTTACCTCGGCAAATTTAGAGATTCAAGAGACCCTGAATGTTTTGATAATTATCCTTAGCCTGGCCGAAATACGGTTCCAGGATGAAGTATCCTATCACTAATGGCGCAATGATCAGAGCTAGTTTGATGAATCCGTAAATAGCCGCTCTCCTGGCTCTGGCCTGGATAGAATGTAGGATCTGATTGTTCTCTTCCGCGAGCTTCAAAGAGCGCTCAAGAAGCTTTCTTTCTTCAGGATTCATAGGAGAAAATTATAGCAGAATATCGGCTTTTTTCAAATTTCATGTTATATTTTTAGCGCTTGCCGCTGTCGTTCAACGGATAGGACGGGGGTTTCCTAAACCCTAAATGCAGGTTCGACTCCTGCCGGTGGCACCAAATTTTGTTTAAGCTGAAACTGGAATTTCCAGAAGCTTGGTCAGCGCTTTCTGGTCGAAGCCGATGACCACATCCTTGCTGTCGATAACGATGACTGGTACACCCATCTGGCCAGTCATCTCGACCATTTCCGCGCGCTTGGCTGTATCTGTGCCCACGTTATAGTCCGTGAAGGGTACGTTAGAGGCTTTGAAAAATTCCTTGGCCATATGGCAGAAGTGGCAACTCTCAGTCGAGTAAATTTCTACTTTTTTCATTTGCCGATTATAGCATTCCAAAGCTTCTTGTACCAAATTTCCTTATTTTCGGCCGATTTGTCTTTGGATTTTTCATCGACGATGATGGCCACGTACTCTCCCTCGCGAGTGACGGAGAATTTATCCTTAATCTCCTCCAGAATCCCCTCTTCTGTCCCAAGCTTGGCGATACCAGCCTCCAGGCTCTGTTCCCTTAAAGCGAGTGCGGTCGCCTTGGCATCTAGTTCGGCTACTCTCCCGGCGCTCTGGCGCTCTTTGGCTATCATGCCTACCGCCCCCTTGGCCAGGAAAAATGCCACAAGAACAAGAAGAACAAGTGCCGGCCAGGAATACACCAAACGTTTGATATATTGCCTCCTCTGTAGTTCTTTCATGTTTAGAAATTAGAAATTAGAAATTTTCCTCCCCTATGCTATTATATTACAAATGCTATTCGACCGCAGACACAAGAAGAAGGTTAAAACGGCCTGGATGATCCTATGTATCCTCATCATCGTGAGCATGGTCCTGCTCTACGCGCCCATTTTTTAGAGTGCCAATCTACGAATCTACACCAATCTGCGAATGGCTACGAATTATTCGTTTCCATTTGTAGAATTCGCATCATTTGTAGATTGGAACTTCTCAATCACGTTTAATCATCTTCAAGAAGACTTCTTGCGGGATGTTGACCTTACCCCGTTCCTTCATCTTCTTCTTGCCTTTCTTCTGCTTCTCCCGCAATTTCATCTTCCTGGTAATATCCCCGCCATACATATGCTGGGTAACATCCTTCTTCATACCGGAAAGCGTCCGCGAAGAGATGATGCGCCCGAGCGCTCTGGCCTGGATCTTGGTCGTAAACATCTGTCGGGGGAGAAGCTTGTAAAGCTTCTCAACCATGTTTTCAGCCTCCACTTCTACTTGTCTTCTCGATACCACTTTGGCAAAAGCTGGTATGACCTCATCGACGATGAGAATATCAAGACGCGTGACGTCGGCCGCTCTCTCATCCGCGAGAACATAAGAGATAGAGCCGAAGCCGGAGGTAGCGCTCTTCAACTTGTCGAAGAAACCTCGCATCAGTTCGCGCAGAGGCATTTGGAATTTGAGAGCTGCACGATTTTCACCAAATGATTCTGTGTCACCAAGTTCTGCCTCGAATTCATAAAGAAGCTGTATCACAGAGCTCATGTATGAAGGCGGAATTATAATGGTAGCCGAGACCCATGGTTCTCTAACAGATGTAATCTCATGGTCTTCTGGGAAGAATGATGGCGTATATATAGTATCCTCCTTGTCATTCTTGTAGAGAACCTTATACGTAATAGAAGGTAGCGTTATCACCAAAGGCAAATTAAACTCCCGACGCAGCCGCTCGGTGATGATCTCTAAGTGAAGCATGCCGAGGAATCCACAACGGAAGCCACGACCCAACACTCCAGAAGATTCTTCTTCGTATGAAAAGGCTGAGTCTGAGAGTTGTAGGCGCGAGAGAGCGAGCTTCAAAGTCGCGAAATGATCTTGATTTTCTGGATAAACAGAGGCCCAGACTACAGGCCGTGCCTTCTCATAGCCAGGAAGTGCAGGCTCGCTGTCTCCTACAGAAGCAACAGTATCTCCCACGGAGGCAATGCCGGGCTCTTTGATACCCGTCACAATATAGCCAATCTCTCCGGCCAAAATAGCTTCAGTCTGGCGCTCTTCAGGCGCAAAGATCCCAACTTCAAGAGCTTGGAACTGCTTACCGGCTACTTTAAATTTCAGTTTCTCTCCTGCTTTTACCTCTCCAGAGAAAACACGTATGAAGACGATCACCCCTCTATGGGATGAGTATTTAAAATCAAAGACCAGAGAACGAAAAACGGAGTCTGAAGATATTTTGGGTGCCGGAATTCTCTTTATAATTTCTTCCAGCAGATTCTCTACCCCTTCACCAGTTTTGCCAGACACCAAAAGAATTTCTTCTTTACTCACTCCGAGGAGTTTAATAATCTCTTCTTGGATATCCTCAATCCGCGCGAGTGGTGAATCTATCTTTGATACGACAGGGATTATTTTAAGCCCGGCAGCTTGCGCCATACCTAGAGTAGTCAGCGTCTGGGCCTGTATACCCTGCGTCGCGTCAACCAGAAGTATCGAGCCTTCAACCGCCCGCAGTGCTCGCGAAACCTCGTAGGAAAAGTCGATATGGCCGGGAGTATCTATCAGATTCAGAATATATTCTGAATCTGCAAATCCGAATTTCGAATCTCGAATATCGAAACCATTTCGGATTTCGGATTTCGGATTTCGTGCTTTCGGATGATATATCATCCGAACGGGTTGCATCTTGATAGTGATGCCTCGCTCGCGTTCCAGATCCATCGAGTCAAGCACCTGGGCCCGCATATCTCTTTTTTCTATCGTACCGGTCAGCTCAAGCATGCGATCAGCTAAAGTGGACTTACCGTGATCTATGTGTGCGATTATTGAGAAATTCCTGATGTTATTCATAAGTACCAATCTACTAATATATGCCAATCTGCAAATTTCTACGAATAATTCGTTGCTATTCGTAGTATTAGTGTCATTCGTAGATTGGCACTTTAGACTATTTCCGGGTCTGTTGCAATGACGGTAGTTTTCCAGAACTTGCCTTTCAAAACCGCCCAGATGCTGGCCAACTCCCTATTTTTAAGCGCTACGAAGATCACCACTCCCGTTATGCTAGCGATCAGTCCGGCAAGAGATGCCTGGAGGAATAACCCGATGAGAGACGAGGTCTCCACGACCTCCGAGAAAAGCCGGAGACTCATGTAGGCCATAGCTCCCATCACGACCGAGACAGCGAAGGTTTGGAAGAGGGTACGCATCACCTCTTTGGAGAAGCCTCTAAACTCCCTCTCGAAGGCCACCCAGAGCAAAATCCCGTTAATAATAGTCCCTATTGAAAACGCGAGTGGAAGCATTAGAACAACACTCGAAGGCAAGTCTTCTACCTTCATCATGGAGCTTATAAAGTATCTGAAGGTCTCCGAAACATAGAAGAGTTTGACCAACCCGTAAGCGCTAGCAGTTATTATACCGGTCGAAAACAGGGTGATGTAAAACGGCTTCTTCGTAAATCCAGCCGAATAAAATCCTCTCATAAACAAGAGCAGTAGTGACTGAAACACGGCAGAGAGTACAAACAAGGCCAGCACGGCGGCGGTCAGCCTCGTGGCCGACCAGTCGAACTGGCCGGAGCCGAGCAGTACTCGGACAATTTGCGCCCTAAGTACTATAAAGAGCGCCGTCAAGGGCAAAGACCAGAAGATGATGAAGCGCGCCGTGACGGACATCTGCTCTATAAAAGCCGGAATATTTTTATCCTGAAACTGGCGCGTCAGAGTCGGGAAAGCGGCCAAGGAATACGAAACCCCTATTAAAGTGAGCGGCACGCCCGAGAGATTGATAGCGAACGTCAGGATAGAGATCGATCCTTCGGACATAAGCGAGGCCAAGGCGGTCAGATATAGCAGAGTGATAGCGCTCATCGAAAGTGTAAGAGTTCTAGGCATTGAAATTTTGGCCACCTGCTTAATCAGTTCGAGATCGCAGTTGGGGGTGAACCTAGGCATTAGTCCTATCTTAAAGACAAATGGCACTTGTAAGAGGAGGTGAAGTGCGGCTCCAACAATGACGCCGATGGCTACACCTAGAACGCCCATCTTCTCCGCCAAAGCGATAATGCCTATGACAATACCAGCGTTATAAAGAATCGGCGCTAAGGCATAGAGAGTAAACCGGTTATAAGCTTGAGTCAGAGAGCCAAACAGGTTTGAAAGGCCTAAGAGAACCGGTGACAAGAGAAGTAATCTTGATAGAGAAACTACCTGTGACTGCGCCTCTACCGAAAAACCTTTGAACAAAAGAGTGGAGACGTACGGCATCGAGATATATGCCAAGAGAGAGGCGCCAACCATCAACATGCCGAAAAAGGAGAAGACGCTGTCAATGAATTTCCTTAAGATTTCACGACCTGCAGAATCTTTCTCGATAATAAAAGGGACGAGGACGGAAATCGATACTATGGAAGCCACCGTGACGAAAATGAGGTCCGGTATGCGGAAGGCAGCGTAATAAATATCAAGATCCTTGGAGGCACCGAAAATGTGAGCCAAGAGTCTGTCCCGCAGGAAAGCCAATATCTGCGAAAGGAAGGCGAAAAAGCCCAAGAGAAGCGCCGCCTGATTAAGAGAGTTTGTCTCGCGATAAAAAAATCCTAGAAATTTCTGAACCATGGGTTATGAATTTTCAATTTTTAATTTTGCTATTTTCATTGAATTTTCAATTTCCAATGTTTGAAAATTGGTCATTGTGATTTGATTGTAAATTGTAAATTGTAAATTGATAATTATTTCAATGCTTCCAGTGCGGACTTGAGTTCCGCGCTATCAGGATTAGCCGCAAAGAGCTCTTCGAAAATAGTCCTAGCTTCAACCTTTCTTCCTTGCTTTTGATATGTAAGACCGAGGTAATACTTGGCGTTCCCGTATTGCGGAGAAAGTTCCAAAGCTTTCCTAAAGGCTGTTTCCGCACCGTCGTAATCTTCGCTTGAATATTTCAAGAGACCGAGTTCGAAGTGGATACCGGGATTATTGGGTACAAGTTTGGCAAGCGCTTCAGCGGAAGCAATGGCCTCTTTGGCATTACCACTTTGTGCTTCCAATTGGGCGAGCATTAGGTAGGCGTCCGCATAATCTTCTTTCAGAGCAACAGAGTTTCTAATATAAGACCGCGCTGCGTCAGGTTTCTCATTATTAAGTTCAAGCTGTGCCAATAAAAGCGGCAACTCCGGATTGGTCGGATTCCTTTTAAGAGCTTCGTTGTAGGCGAACTTAGCATTCTCGTAAGCCCCTTCGACCAAGAGTGGCTTGGGTACAAGCGCGCTGTAGATAGTGCCCAGTTGCACCCAGTTCTCGTAGCCGGCTGGGTTGGTACTGACAGCCGCCCTAGCGGCCTGGATCGCTCTGCTTAAAGCTTCTTGGAACATCTGCTGATTCTCTTGCGTTGTCTGTGGTGAGTCGTCGGTTGTAGGTTCTTTCTGAGCAATCATCTGAGCCTTCGAGAAGTTGACGCGCGAAAGTGCCACATAGTGGATGTCGGCAGGAGCAAATTGAATGGCTTTAATCAGCTGATTTTCTATATCGACCAGAGGAGTACCAGCTACGTTAGAAAGGTCCACCGCCTTCTTGAAGTAGTAAGCTGAAACCGTTTTCTCACCACCAATCCATCCTAGTCCAAGCGCCCCGAGCACCACCACTCCCATGAGGAAGAGACTGACAAACCTGGTCTGCGAAGATTCCACGAGGTTAATATGGCGGACGGACAATAGCCCAGACTCACAGAGCGAGGCCACCAAGAGGCCCGAGAAGGCGAAGGTAAGCATGAGCATAGTCATGGATGGCGCGTAGAGGAAACTGGCCGCCCATAGAAACACACTTAAGAAAAGGGAGGAGACCAGGACGAAGCGCGAAGCGCGCG
>JAUSGP010000024.1 GCA_030674415.1 bacterium
CTTTGCCGAACTGCGCACCACCCGCGCGTTGACGGAGTCGGAGAAGGCAGTGCTCGCCAAGAAGCGCGAGGCCGAAGCCGCTGCCAAGGCCGCTATCGAATCGGCCAAGAAAGTGGTTGAGGTCGCCAATGCCGAGAAGAAAACTTTACTCGCACAAAGCAAGAGTGCGGAGGTGACATATTCCCAAGTGCTAGCTGACCGCCAAGCTAAAGCGGCCAAGATTCGCGCCGTACTTTTCCCACTCGTTGATGCCGGAGCCATTCCCTTCGGTACCGCCCTCCAGTACGCCGAAGCTGCAAGCGCGAAGACGGGCGTCCGAGCGGCGCTCATTCTCGGCATCCTCCAACAGGAGTCGAACTTAGGTGCAAACGTCGGCCGCTGTGTCATCACCGACCTCTCTACTGGCCAGACTAAGAACGTGACCAGCGGCTATGTCTGGTCCAATGGAATTCACCCTACTCGAGATCTTCCTGTTCTCCAGAAGATCCTGGCAGGACTTGCACGAGACCCGATGAACACTCGGGTCTCGTGCCCCATAGCCGGCATCGCTGGATACGGAGGTGCTATGGGTCCGACCCAGTTCATCCCTTCTACCTGGAATATTGTGGCTCCTAAGGTAGCTACAGCTATGGGCAAGGCCACCCCAGATCCCTGGAACCCTGCTGACGCCATCATGGCTTCCGCGTACCTTCTCCAAGGCAATGGTGCTGCATCCGGCACTTATGAAGCCGAGAGAAACGCTGCCTGCAAGTATTATTCCGGCCGCGTCTGCTCTACCGCCAATCACATCGCAAGCTACGGCAACCAAGTGATGAACCGCGCTTCAACCATCCAGACCACCATGATCGACCCGTTGCAAAACCTATAATTTGTGATAAAATAGTTTTTAATGAAAAAAGAGATTCACCCGGACAATTACCGCTCCGTCCTATTTATCGATAACTCGGACGGTACGGAATTCATCATCCCTTCGACGGTTAAGACTACCGAGACGGGTAAGTCTAAAGCGGATAAAAAGGAGTATCCGATTTTCCGCGTGGAAATCTCTTCAGCCACCCATCCTTTCTACACCGGAGAAGCGAAGACCTTGGACACCGCCGGCCGCGTCGAACGATTCAAACTTCGCCAGGCAAAAGCTACTCCTAAGAAATCGAAAGCTAAGCCCACTTCGCACAGGGCTTCGAGGGCCGAAGGAAAGGCTTAAATTTTGGATATCGATTTAGAAAAATATAAAAGTAATCCCAAAACCGCTTATCTAGCCAAAGCGTTTTTAGAGTTGCCGGCGGAGGACGAGGAGTCGAGAAAGATGATGCTCGAGGAGATGGACAGAATACTTGAGGGTGAAAATAAGACCTCGGAAGATGAAGAATTTCCAAACGAAATCATTCTTGAGGTGCGGGCTGGTGCCGGCGGGGAAGAAGCATTGCTATTTGCCAAAGAGCTGGCAGAAATGTATGTAGCTTATGCCAGAAATCTGGGCTGGCAAGTAGTAGAAATGGATAAGTTAGTCTTTGAAATAAAGGGTAAAGATATTTATAAAAAATTACGCTTCGAGACCGGAGTGCATCGCATTCAGCGCGTACCCGCCACCGAGAAGATGGGTCGGGTCCACACCTCGACCGCCTCCGTGGCCATCCTACCTTTGCGCAAGAAGACTACGATTGAGATCAAACCGACCGATCTTGAAATCGAGACTTCGCGTTCAGGTGGCGCCGGTGGCCAGAACGTCAACAAGGTGGAGACGGCCGTGCGTATTATTCATAAACCGACTGGTATCGACGTACGTTCCACTTCGCAGAGAAGCCAGCTCAAGAATCGCGAGGCGGCTATGAGCATTTTAATTGCTAAACTCGAAGCCAAGAAGGAAGAGGAGGAGTCTGCTAAATATTCCGCTCATAGGAAGAACCAGATTGGCACTGCCGATCGCTCGGAAAAGATACGCACTTATAATATCCTCCAGGACCGCATCACCGACCATCGTATCAAAGAGTCCTGGCACAATATCGAAAAGATTATGCAAGGGGGGATTGACCCAATTTTAAAGGCATTAGACGAATACAGCGAGAAGGGGGGGTGAGATTGTTTTTTTTCCATTTGTGTCGAGCTGGCCTTTCTGCTACAATCTTTTAGCTTATGATTAAAACCAAGGATATTTCGAACGGAGAAAAGAGCGTTGTTGACGCCCTTTTTTCGGTTGGAGCCCACTTCGGCTTCGTCAAGAGTCGCCGACACCCTTCGGCCAAGCGCTTCATTTTCGGTGCTAAAAACAAGATTGAAATCTTCGACCTTGAGAAAACTAGTGTGGAACTCGCCAAGGCCATGGCCTTTGTCGAGTCCAAGGGCAAGGAAGGTGCTATGGGCCTCTTTGTGGGTGGTAAAAGTGAAGCCCGAGAGGCAGTCGTCAAGACTGGCAAAGAGCTTGAAATGCCTTACGTCCACGGACGTTGGATCGGCGGCACTCTAACCAACTTCTCGGAGATTAAGAAACGTCTCATGCGCCTCGAGGAGCTGACCAGCCAACGCGAGAAGGGCGAACTCGTGAAGTACACCAAGAAGGAGCGCCTCCTCATCGACCGCGAGATCGACAAACTTATTGTCTACTTCGGAGGTCTCTCAACTCTGAAGAGCTTGCCTAAGTTTATGGTAGTCATCGATCCGAAGAAGGAACACATCGCAGTCTCTGAAGCTCACAAGATGCACATCCCAGTCGTCGCTCTCGCTGGCTCGGACTCCAATCTCTACGCCATTGAACACGCCATCCCTGGCAACGATTCTTCCCGCCAGAGCATAGGATACATTCTTGGTGAGATAACAACCGCTTATAAAAAAGGAAAATTAGAAGCTGAAAAAGCTAAAAATGATCACGACACAGCAAATTAAAGAACTTCGCGAGCAGACGGGTTTGTCTATTATGCAGTGTAAGACAGCGCTCGAAGAAGCTGGCGGAGACAATATAAGAGCTATAGCTATTTTAAAGGAAAAGGGCGCCGAGATCGCTTCCAAGAAGGGTGGTAGGACACTCGGCGCCGGTACCGTAGTCTCTTATATCCACTCTGGCGAGACAGTCGGAGTAATGCTTGAACTCCTCTCCGAGACGGACTTCGTCGCTAAGAATCCAGAGTTTAAGGTCGTGGCCAAGGACATCGCCATGCACATCGCCGCCATGAAGCCAGCTGACACCACAGAGCTCCTCGGCCAGCCCTTTATCAAAGACCCTTCCAAAACGATTGCTGATATAATTAACGGTACGGTGCAGAAGTTCGGTGAGCGCACCGAAATCGGTCAGTTCGTCCGCTACTCGATCAACTAGTTCGACTACGCCAACTCATAAATAAGATATAGTTAATAATATGGTCACGTTCTCTCTCTTTATCATTTCAGGGACAGCGCTTGTCACTCTCACTCTAGCCAAGAGAAGAGAGGAAAGAAGAAAGACAGGCGTCTTTCTTCTTAAGGCTATCTCGCGTGGAGACGAGCGTGCCAGAGCGCTCCACCACCAAGCCGTGCGTCTCTACTCAGAGGGGAAGGAGCGGGCGGACTTTCTCATCAAGAAGCAGCTGCCAATGCGTTCACGCCATACTTTCAATAAACTAGTTACTCTGCTTCAGGAGCAAAGTGAGCGTTACGCCGGTCGCATGCGCGACTCTAAGCTCCTTAAGAAATCCGACGGTATCAGCGAATTTTTCAAAAACATGTCTGAAGTGGAAAAGGGAGCAGGAGAGATTAATGAGGCTTACGAAGAAACTATTTTGGCCACCGCCGAACCGATAAAGCCTACAAAAAAGATTTCCAAGAAAATGGTGCGGGTGGTTGTGAAAGAAGAATAAAAATGTAAACTAGTAAAATTGCCGGGATAGCTCAGTTGGTAGAGCACCACTTTTGTAAAGTGGACGTCGCAGGTTCGATCCCTGTTCCCGGCTCCTTATCTGTTTGGAGTGGTAGATGCTGTACTTATCGAGGTCTTGAGAAGCGTCAAAGCGGGGACATTACTCTCAAGTTCCTCCACGGTCTTGAAGCCGTAGTATGGGACGCCATTGATGATGAGTGCGGGAAGCTCGGGCTTTATTTTGTATATTGAAGTCAGAGTTTTGATAGCGCCGAGGTCGTAGTAGTAATCAAATGAGTACACGCGCAGGTCAGGATACTTGTCGCGTAGAGCAGTGAGGACGTAGCCCATCTTCTCGCAATCCTCGCATTTCTCCTCGGTTGAATAGAAGTAGAGGATGAAAGTTGGCTTGATATTGCACTTTTCGGTCAAGCGCTTCATCAAGAGATAGTCCTTAATTTCAAGAAGGAAGTAAGAGCGTTTTAAAGAATCGACATCTTCAGCGGAAAATCCTGTTTGATCCTCGGCATACGAAAGCTTCTCACCCAGAGGACCAAGTTCCTTGGAGAGGAAGCCCGGCCCAATGTCCTTACAGGAAGTCTCGGCCAAGAGGGCGAACTGGGTCTCGGAGGAGAGAATGTCGAGAGCCACACGGTTCTCAATAGTACGGACATCCTCAAGCTTCTTGTCGGTCAGTTTATTGCTGGCAAAAATAGCCGTGCCGAATATGACGGCCGTGATTAAGAATGCGACTGCGTATTTCCTTGAATCAAGCATGGATTGACATTATATAGAATTTAGTTTATTTTATCAAATGGAAAGTGAGGTTCCATGCTACCACCGTCTATGCCACCGGAACAACTTGCTCATTACATGGCCAACATGAGCTATTGGACACTGGCGATCTACATGACGATCGTCTTCGGCGTCCCGACGCTCATGTGGCTGAATCACAAGTTCCGGAAACATCCCATCTCATCGCGGTAAGCTCTCACAACGCCGGTGCAGGCTAGTCCTGCGCCGGCGTTTTCTTTTTGTATTAAATCGTAGCGGAGCAAATGTAAGGCAGAAAAGCGTCACGGACGCTGACGAGCGGAGTGGAGCGTGCGTTTTCAGTAGAAAACGATAGCGCGGTTTTCTGGGCTATATTTGCGAAGCCTTTATCTCCAGGAAACCTTCCTTCTGAATACCGTGTCAAACAGGGCCTTCGTCAGCCAGAGCGGCACCATGAAGGTGTAGAGGAAGAGGTAGTAGAAAATGCCTTTGCTTAATTTAAACTTCCCATCGGCGAGCTTTATAGAAAGATAGAGGATGAAGATCGTCAGGCCGACCGCAGTGATGATGATAAAGGGCAGTACCCCAGTATTGATGAAGTACCAGTCGAAGGAGGGGATGGAGAACTTGTAGTTCCAGCCAACAGCTTGAAATCTATTTACCATTTCTAGCACTTTTGAAAACCAACCCCACAAAACATTACCCAACATAAAGATAGCAGAGAAGATAGAGAAAGAAGCGATAGGGAGAATGAACATGCCGACGTGGCCGTACTTCCTATTGAAAAACATTTCTTTATAATCGATACCGTTGTTGATGAAGCCGTAAGTCCAGCGCGCTCTCTGCTTGATAAGACCCTTAAGGGTAGCAGGGGTAACAGTATAGACGTGCGCACCGTGAGCATTGACGATCTTGTAATGATTCTTCTGCATGCGCAGAGCCATCTCCATGTCTTCTGTCATATGCGCGTGGCGATAGCCGCCAAGCTCTTTAAAGACGCTAACCCGGAAGATGGAGAATGGTCCTGGCGTGACATAGAGAGCCCCCATCGAGGAGAGCATGCGGCGCAGGAATATGGACCAGCTGTATTCAGCTTTCTGAATGTGCTGTAGCACATTCAGTGGCTCATGCACTTTGATCGATGGCGTAACGGCCATAACAGTAACATCCTCGAAGTGAGGAATAATCTTCATAAGCGCGTCCGGCATAACGAAGGAGTCGGCATCGAGACAGCCGACTAGATCAGTAGTGATGTTCTTGAGCGCCAAGTTCACAGCGGTGTGCTTGCCGCCATTTTCTTTATCCAGAATAGTAACTTGCGGATGATTCTTGAAATGGTTAAGTGCCTTAAGCGTGCCATCCCTGGAACCGTCATTGACGAGAATGAGTGAAAGTAGATCCTTCGGATAATCAAGATTTAAGAGTGATTCTATAGTAGTTGAGACAGTCTTCTCTTCATTGAAGCAGGGTACAACTATAGTGACACTCGGAAATGAAGCCTCCGAATGAGGCTTCATAAACCTTTCATCCTCACGCTTAATCTCGCCCTTGACCTCCAGGTAGGTGATAAGGAGAAAGACCTCGAAGAAGAGCGAGATGAAAAGAGAGCAATATAATACGATGCTTTGGAGGTCCGCCATAGCTAATTAACACTATTATAGACGTTTCTTTAGACATTTTCAAGCTTTAACGTATAATTTCGTAATGCTTATCAAGATCGAATCAAGCGAGGAAAAGGCCCTTATCCAGGGCCTCGAGACCCGCCATGACCCCGAAGCGGAGCGGCTCAAGAGGTTCGTCAACCTTCCAGACCTCTCCAGGACAGAAGGCAGCCCCCTTAAGGAGATAGTGGATAAGACACTTAAGGTGGAGAGTCTGAAAGGCTTCGATGTCATCGAGATACCGGAGATCATCCCGGTGCCTATCCTTTTCGATATGTTCAACATGCCGGAAGGCCATCCGGCTCGCTCTAAGTCTGATACTTATTATGTCGATGACAACAATGTCCTGCGTACTCACGACACTGTTTTCTGGTATTACTACCTTAATCACCCGGAGATCAAAGAAAGAATCGCCAAAGGCGAATCGTTCGGAGCGATCTGCCACGGCAAGGTCTACCGCAAGGACGAGATCGATAATCGCCACATGAATGTCTTCCATCAGATGGGCGGGCTTTACCTCGCGCCGGATGATAAGCAGACTGTCACCCCGGAGGATCTCAAGAATGTCTTGTCTGATATCGCAAAGAATGTCTTCAACGCCAATTTTAGATTTTATGAACATCAATTTCCTTATACCGATCCGAGCTTTGAGATGGAGACGGAGATCAACGGAGTGTGGATCGAGCTTCTCGGTTCCGGGCTAGTGAGAAAGACAGTACTCTCGAACATGGGCCTTACCGGTTACAACGGTTGGGCTTTCGGCTTCGGCCTCGAGCGTCTGGCTATTGCCTCGATGGACTTGCCGGATATCCGTCTCTTGTGGTCCGATGATGAGCGGGTGAAAAAGCAGCTCGTGCTTGGGAACAAATTCAAAGAAGTTTCTAAGTTTCCACCGGTCTTACGCGACATCTCATTCGTCGTGCAGAAAGAATTCATACCCAACGATTACTTCGATCTCATCCGCGAAGTGGGGAAGGAGATGATTGAGCATGTCGAGCTTCTGGATAAATATGAGAACGCTGAGAAATTCGGCCTGGACAAATTGAGCTACACATTCCGCGTCACTTACCGCCATCTCGATAGGACCCTTACTAATGAAGAAGTGAACCAGGTCCATGCCGAGCTGGAGAGTCGTACAGAAAAGGATTTCGGGGCTGAGATCCGCCGAGTCTAGACACGAGATTGTCAAAGGTATATTGTGTTTTTAGAAACATGCTTACCTAATGAGAGGTGGTCTATGGCTGAAAAACGGCCGTTGTGCGATAAGGTCACAGATGAGCTTTGTGGAAGCTCCAATGCGATGGACTGGAATAATGGAAATGGAGTTCCATCACCAGAGAGCGTGGCCGTCGTTTACACTATACTGAAAGTATTGAGAGATGCCGGAGACATCCCGGCCGCATCAGCACACCGCATTGCCGAACGTATCCAAGGGCTTCCAGAGAAACTCCGTAAATACAATCAATTCGTAATCGGAGAACTGGCGGCCAAGGTCATCGAAGACCTTACGGGCCGAGTCGACCCGCCCAAAAGCAACAGAGGTAACAGGATTCAGCTCGACGATAGCGACATCGAGGACCTCGCCGAGGATCATCGCAAGCTCACCAGCTAACAGTTCCATTACCCGCCCGGCACATACGCCGGGCGGTCGTCTTTTATATCCAAAACAGCTTTCTTACTAGCCTTATTTATGCTAAAATAGGGTGTAACAAAAATGGCCGAAAAAGAGAAGAAATCAAGCTACGGAGCGGAGTCCATTACCGTCCTAGAGGGCCTGGAACCGGTGCGCAAGCGCCCCGGCATGTACATTGGTACTACCGGTCCAGACGGTCTCCATCACCTGGTGACCGAGATCTTCGACAACTCCCGCGACGAGGCCATGGGCGGCTTCGCCAACGATATCGAGATCGCTCTCTTGCCTGGCAATCGCGTGCGCGTGGTAGACAACGGCCGCGGCATCCCGGTAGACATCCACAAGCAGACCAAAGTCTCGGCTCTCGAGACCATCATGACCACCCTCCACGCCGGCGGTAAGTTCGGCGGGGATGGCTACAAAGTCTCCGGCGGTCTTCACGGCGTGGGCGCCTCGGTCGTTAACGCCCTTTCTATCTACTGCCGAGCCGAGGTCCATCGCGACGGGGGAGTCTATGTCCAGGAATACAGCCAGGGCAAAGCGAAGTCTAAGGTTAAGAAGTTGGGAAGTTCGAAGTTGCATGGCACCATCATTACTTTCCAGCCTGATACGACAATATTTCAGGAGACTGATTTCAACTTCGACCGCATCGTCACTCACATGCGCCAGCAGGCCTACCTCGTCCGCGGTCTGCGCATCAGTGTCTTAGACGCTCGCGAAGTAGCCAAGCTCGACGACACCAAGACTTTCTATATTAGAGACCTCGGTCTCGATACTCCTTCGATGTCTTTCTACTTCGAAGGCGGCCTCATCTCCTTGGTTCGATTTGAGAACGAGCACCAGAAACCCGTCCACAAGAATATCTTCTATGTAGAGAAGAGGGCTAACGGCAATGACTACGAGATAGTCGAGGTCGCTTTACAGTACGTAGATGACATCTCTTCCCGCATCCTGCCTTTCGCCAACAACATCTACACGGCCGAAGGCGGCACTCATATCACGGGCTTTAAGACCGCCTTAACCCGCACTCTCAATACCTACGCCAGAAAGAATAACCTGGTCAGCGAAAAGGAAGACAACTTCACCGGCGACGATGCGCTCGAGGGGCTCACTGCCGTCATCTCTATCAAGCTCCGTGAGATCCAGTTCGAAGGCCAGACCAAGGCCAAGCTCGGTTCGGTGGAGGCCCAGAGCATGGTCACCACCATCTTCGGCGACTCATTCGCCGCCTTCCTGGAGGAGAACCCAGATGACGCCAGAGCCATGATCCAGAAGGTGGTCTTGGCATTA
>JAUSGP010000027.1 GCA_030674415.1 bacterium
TTCTTCTCGGCATTGGCGACCTCAACCACTTTCTTGGCCGATTCGATAGCGGCCTTGGCAGCGGCTTCGGCCTCGCGCTTCTTGGCGAGCACTGCCTTCTCCGACTCCGTCAACGCGCGGGTGGTGCGCAGTTCGGCAAAGAGATTGGCTAAAGCCTTCTCGGTGGAAGCATAGGTGTCCATGTCTATGAAGAATTCCGAGAGGTTCTTGTCGGAGAGCATGGTCTCGACAAGTGAGTAGGAGTTGATGTCGTTAGTCTTTCTTAAAATATCGGCGATGGCCATTTTGCCCTTGATGATGCGGTTATCGAGGACGTTGATCTCGGATTGTTTGATGGCAATGTCTTTCGTCAGATTGGCGATGCCGATGTTCTTGGCTTTGATATTGGCCTGGGCGGCATTGATCTTGGCGGTGAGCGCCGCGACATCCCGGGCGAAGGAGGCGCTAGTTGCTCTGGTTGCGTTCAGAGTTTCTGTCCATTGGGCGATCTCCTTGTTACAAGCTTCGAGTTCAAGCTCGAGCTGGGCGCGTGACTTCCCCGCTATATTAGAAGTACAAGCGGACTGGGCGTGGACAGGAGTAAATAGTAGACAGTAAACAGTAAATAGTATTAAAGGTGATAGGAACTTATGCATAATTTGTTAAATCCTAATCTCGAATATCGAAATCCGAAACAAATTCAAAGTTTTGAAATTCAAAATTTGAAATTAGATATTGTTTAGGATTTCGGATTTGGTGCTTCGGATTTGACTTCAGAAGTTTCAGCTTCTGAAGTTTCTTCCTCTTTGCCCTTCTTCTCTACTTCGATGCTTGAAAGGTCTATTGGTACAACTTCTTCCTCCTTCTCTTCACGAGGGGCGGAGATGGTGACTATCACTTCTTCTGGAGCAACTTTGAGCTCGACACCGTGTGGAAGAGTGACTTGGCCAGCGAGAATCTGATCGCCGAAATTGGCGAGCGAACTAATATCAATGCTGATGTTGTGAGGAAGATCCTTGGGCATAGCCTCTACCTTCAGTTCGTGGAGAACTTGGACTAGGACGCCACCGAGGTCTTTGACAGCTGGAGCGGCGCCGGTAAATTCGATTGGGAGAGCGACCTCAACTTTGTGACCCTTCTCGAAGACGTAGAAGTCGGCGTGCCTGGGGGCGCCGCTGACTGGGTCGATATCGACGTCTTTAATGAGGCTTTCTTTGGGCCCGTCGGTAGTTTGTAATGTGATAACGCTGGACTCCCCTGCTTCTTTCCAGACCTTCAAAAAGTCTATCTTGGAAATTGTGATGGGGGTAGATGCTTCCTTCTTGCCATAAAAGACGGCTGGGACTTGTCCCGCCTTTCTTATCTCTGTCGGTTTGATCTTAATATCCCGTATTTCTGCCTTTAAGGTAAGCATGAGACCATTTTAGCATAAAATTGGCATAAGAAAAGGGCGGGTACCAGTGAAGGTCCCGCCCTGTACGACATCTCGCCCCTAGGGCCCTATCTTCTGCGATGCATCTGCTAAGTTCCGTTCTGGTACCTCAGCGCGGGTACCCCGCATTGTGTTGCGTTGCTGGCCAGTGCGCGGCTGCTTATGGCTTAACCGCGCTGGTGGACTAGTTCCAGTTTCCGTCCTGCTCGTCGAGCGACCGGCGTCGCGGGGTGTGGCGGCTCCGACCGCGGCGGAGCATGGCGTTGACCAGCTCGCGATCGGCAACACGGTTTTCGGCTTCTGCCTGGGCCAACCGTCCGAGGAACTGGTCGTTCTTGGTACCGTTCTCACGGACCGGCGAAACTCGAACAATCATGTTTGGACTCCTTCAGGTGTGCCTGGTTAATTCTTGCAGCCCTTAGCCATGAAGCCGAGGGTGTGCCATTTGGCGGCCGTCTTCGGCTTGATGTCGTCCCGGCGCAGCTGGGCCTTGGCCTGCGCGCCGATGTGCTTGTACGTGGCCTCCAGAGTCGCCTGCGCTGTGACGCCGGCGGACTGGAGGACGGGCTTGAAAGCCTCGAACATTGTGTTCATACTGTACAATCTCCTCTGCTATTAATACTATCACAGTATATGATATCTGTCAAGCACATTATTAATTAAAATAGTCAATGCCTAGAAAATGGCTCTAAGTAAGGATTTATTCGAGGGCGATATGAGACGAGAGATATTCAAGAGTGCCACTCACCTTCTTGCCCGGGTTGAAGATGTTTAGGGGATCAAAGATTTGCTTGGTTTGTTTGAAAAGTTCCAAAATCTCCTCGCTATACATCTTATTGAGATAAGGAGTGCGCACGATGCCGTCGTTGTGCTCCCCTGTGATCGAGCCCTTGTATTCGGCTACAAGATCATAAAATTTGTTCGCGACTGGAATTAACTTTGACCTTTCGCTTTCGAGCGAAAGGTCTATAAGCGGAATGATGTGGAAGTTGCCGTTACCTGCATGGCCGGCAATGTTCACATCTATATTAAAATCCTTAAGAATTTTCTTGGCCCTCGGCAAGAATTCCGGCACCTTATCAACCCCAATGCAGAAGTCATCTATAAATGGCGCAGTTCGTTTCCCCTTAACATGCTCCCGAAGCAGATTAAATGACTCTCGGCGCACGATCCAGAATTTTTCTTCTTCCGAATCCTTCTCTATTACCCTATGCCAGATCTTAAATGGCTTAATCTTTTCCACCATATCTCTGACTTTCCTCTTAACTTCTTCTTCTGATTCTTCAGCCACCTCAACAAGCACTATAAGCTCTGGAAGCCCCAACATTTCAATTCCAATTAGCGCTTCGGGAAGAAATTTTGCTGCAAAGGAAAGTAAATTTGTTCCCGCCTTCTTCGCAATCTCTGGCATGAAGCGAAGCCCTAGCTTGATAGTATCTTTGTCAAAGGTCTCGAGACTCTCCGGTTCATGAGGTAAAAGTGCATTAACAACGCCCGGCATGTCATTCCAAGATTTGAAAAAGATGGCGATGAGGTCGTGATGAGTTTTAACCGGCACCAGAGTTACTTCTGCTTCTGTCATAATACCCAATGTTCCTTGCGCGCCGGTGAGTAATTTATTGAGATCGAAAATTTCTTCCCCCGTGTCCAAAGCCCGGCTTTGGACATTCCAGAGATAATAGCCAGCTGAGTTCTTAGAAACTTTTGGCTTAGCATTCTGTATCAGTTGTTGGTTGTTCTGTAGTAGGTCGTAAGTTTTCTTATATAAGTGCCCTTCGAAGTCATCTTGAGCCATCTTTAAATCAAGTTCCGGTTTAGTAAGCGCTTTGACCTCATAAGATTTACCATCAGAGAAAACGTATATAGAGCTTTTAACAAAGTTTTCCATCTTGCCATAGCGAAGCGACATCTGCCCGCCGCAGTTGTTGGCTATCATGCCGCCTAAAGCACAGAGATTCTTAGAAGCTGTATAGCATGGGAGTATCAAGCCTTTCTCCAGAGTCTTCTTCTCGAAGTCTCTGTAAAACATTCCCGGTTCTACGGAAGTGCCGTCGGGTTCCACAGAGCCTATCTGATTTAAATATTTTGTGACATCGACTATTATCGACTCATTGAGCGGTCCTCCGGACATGTCAGAGCCGGCGGCGCGTATTGTCAAAGAAAGCGTGGGATCGCTTTCTTTATAGTTATTAACAAACTTTACTAGACTCTCTATATCCTCTCCATCTTTGGGATAAACAACCAATCTGGGCCTAACTTTAAACAGGCTCGCGTCTTTGCTATAAGCCTCAAGAGTTTTGTCATCTTCCAAAACTTCCCCTTTGAAAAATTTCTTTATCTCTTCTTTCACCCTAATTTATTAAAAACTTTTAATTTCTTCACCACTACTCTTCTCATATCTTCTACTGCCGCTTCCATAAATTTATAAGGAGCTACTTCTCCTGACTCTACGGCATCCTTGAGCCCTTCTTTATAGGCCAGTCTTAATTCGGTATTGATATGTACTATTCTTATACCCGCATTGATGGCCTGGAGAATTTCCTCATCAGTATTGCCAGAAGCGCCATGTAGCACAAGAGGTACTAGGACTGACTGAGCAATTGCTTTGATTAGTTCGATATTGAGTTTTGGTTCCCCCGTTTTTACAATACCATGCACATTACCGACAGCGGGGGCAAAAAGGTCAACCCCCGAATCTTCTACGAATTTTTTTGCATCCTCTGGGGTTGTTTGCGTTATTCCATCTGGCACCTCGCTTAATACTTTGGAAGATTTGCCGATAAAGCCTAATTCGCCTTCTACCAATACTCGACCATTGGCGTATTGAACAATTTCTCTAGTCAAAGAAACATTTTCTTCAAATGATTTATCTGCAAGGTCGATAATTACGCTATCTACCCCGGCATCTATGGCTTCTTTGGTCTTTTCTATAGAGTAGGTGTGGTCGGCATTTATAAACACCGGAAAGCCATTTCCCTGGGCAATCTTAACTAGCGCCACAATCTCTTGAAGTCCGATAAATTCCCTCTCGCCTTCAGAGACGCCGATAATGACTGGCACTCCAAGTTCTCTAGCGCCTTCGACCACCGCCTTGAAGCCTTCGGAGTCCGATATGTTGAAATGGCCGATGGCGACCTTCTTCACTTCCGCTTCGGCAATGCATTCCCGTAGAGTTTTCATGTTATTATTTTAACAAATGCACGACTTTATAGCGATTGGCGATACAGTGGTAGATGCTTTTATCAGACTTAAAAATGCTGAGGAGCTAGTTAATCATGGCACCCTTGAGCTTTGTCTACCATTTGCCGAGAAGGTGCCTTATGAGGACGTTTACATTATTCCAGCGGTTGGCAATGCCGCTAATGCAGGAGTGGCGGCTGTACGTCTAGGACTCTCCTCAGCTCTTGTCACCAACATAGGCTCTGACCAGAATGGCCAGGACTGTCTCAATAGGCTAAGTGGGGAGAAGGTGGATACCAGATTTGTGAAAATTAACGAGGGAGCAAAAACAAACTATCACTATGTACTCTGGTTCCATGTCGATCGTACCATCCTCGTTAAACACGAGGCTTATGATTACAGCTTGCCGGATATCGGCGAGCCAAAGTGGGTCTACCTTTCCTCTCTGGCAGACAATACTCTCGATTATCATAATCAAATCGCTAGCTATCTGAAGGCTCACCCGAATGTTTCTCTGGCTTTTCAACCCGGCACCTTCCAGATTAAGCTTGGCTACGAAGCTCTCAAAGATCTTTACCAAGTTTCCAAAATATTTTTTTGTAATGTAGAAGAAGCAGAGAGAATACTCAGCATAGATACCTTGGGCATCGAAGAGCTTTTGAAGCGCATGAAGGCGCTCGGGCCACAGATCGTTGTGATTACAGATGGTCCAAAGGGCGCTTATGCATACGATGGCACCACTATTTACCAACAGCTTCCCTACCCGGATCCTAAAGCACCGTACGAACGCACCGGCGCTGGTGATGCGTTTGCCTCGACCTGCGTCTCGGCACTAGCGCTGGAAAAAGATTTGCCGACTGCTCTCCAATGGGGCGCTGTTAATTCTATGTCTGTCGTCCAGCAAGTCGGCGCACAGAAAGGACTTTTGTCTCGTGAAAAAATTGAAGAATATTTAAAATCCGCTCCAGCGGAATTTCAAACCAAGAAGTTAAGTTAGCGTCTCAAAACTTTCTTAACTGCTTTAATGATAGCTTCTTTGTCTAGACCGTAATGTTTTAAAAGTTGTTCCTGGGTACCGGACTGGCCGAATTGGTCATCTACACCGATAAATTCTATTGGTACAGGATAATGCTGTGCTAGGCACTCGGCCACCGCGCTTCCCATGCCTCCGGCTTTCTGATGTTCCTCAACAGTCACAATGCTCTTAGTCCTTTTAGCCAAATTAATAATCGCTTCTTCATCGAGTGGTTTGATAGTAGAGAGATTGAGAACTTCTGTTTCAATCCCCCCTTCTTCGAGTTCCTTGGCAACTAGGAGTGCCTGATAAACGAGCGTACCGGTAGCGATGATGCCCACTCGCGGTTTCTTGGATTGCCAGTAAGTCTCTGCTTTGCCTATTTCAAAAGGGGTTTTCTCTGTAGTGATGACCGGAGTCTTCTCGCGTGCCAGGCGTAGATAAACAGGCGTACCAGTCTCTACCGAAGCCTCGGTCGCTTTCTTCGCTTCTACCGAATCACAGGGAGAGATGACTATCATTCTTGGTAAAACACGGGTGATGGCTAGGTCCTCGATGGCTTGGTGTGTGCCACCATCTGGCCCGACAGAGATACCGGCATGAGAGCCGACGATCTTAACCGGCTGATTGTTATAACAAATAGTCGTTCTGATCTGTTCCCAGTTCCTGCCCGGGGAAAACATGGCGTATGAACTAATGAATGGAATTTTGCCCATCGCGGCCATGCCAGAGGCCACGCTCGCTAAGTTTTGTTCTGCTACTCCCATTTGGACAAAGCGCTGGGGAAACTTCTCGGCAAATAAATTCATCTTTGTAGATTCTGTTAAGTCAGCACAGAGTCCTACTACTTGAAGATTTTTCTCCCCCGCTGCCAAAAGCCCCTCTCCAAATCCTTGGCGAATGGCCACTTGCTCGACTTTCTGGTCGAAGAGCTTTTTATTTAAATTGAGATCTGGATTTAGCATTAGATTAAAAATATATCAATTTAATAATAAAGGTGATTATTATAAAAACCAAGGCAGCAGTATAATGCGATGTTAAAAACCTGAAATAAGGAGGCCAGGAAGTACCGTTCCCCCTATGACGACTAATCTGATACGAGACAAGTGCGGGAAGCCAGACTAAAAAAAGAATAAGTGGGGCAATATTACTCAAAGTCAGCCCCACTATCCCAGGTTTAAAAATTAATAGACCAGCTAAAAGTAATATAAAAATTACAAATGGTCCGTACCAAATCGGAAGAATGTCATTTTTAGGATCACTCATGTTCGCTTCTTATTTTACCATCAGTCTGAGACCTAATCCTTGAGTGACCTTCTTTAAGAATTCAAACGTTGGATTTGATCGTCCAGACTCAAAACGCGCGAGCGCTGATTGGGTAATCCCAATTTTCTCAGCCAGTTCCTTTTGGGTCATTTTGTCTCTGATTCTAGCTCGAACGATGGCCCTGAAAATTTCCCTTTCAAATGCTGATTCATCCCAAGCCTTCTTAAACTTTGCATCCTTAAAAAGTTCCTTCATAAAACTTTTATGGCTTATTAATTTAAGTTTTTTGAATGTTTTTTTCATATATTTAAGTATAGCATATATGCTATTGACGTTCAACTATCCTTTTCATTTCTCTCGCTTGGCCAAGCTCCCTACTAGGTAGTTTTTTGCCTTTTTTAATAATCCCTGATAATAGATGAGCTATATTATTATGAAAACAGTAGAAAATTCTTACTTGAATATCACCAAGTATTCTTAATTCAAATAGCCCTGATCCAAGAGCTTTTGAGTATGGCATACGCAAGAGATGCCCGTGTTCTTCAAGCCTTTCAATCAAACTTAAGACATACAATCTTAAAGATGGGTTTAATTTACTAATAAATTTCTTCGCTTCGGGAAGATAAGTAACTTTTATCATTCGTGTTCGCTTCTTATCTTACCTCCGAGAGTACGCAATTCATTAATTGCTACTTGAGCCTGTTTCTCTTTCGGTATCTTATCTTCCGGGCCGGATCCAGGAGGAACGCCGTGCCAGCGGTAGTCGCGCTCGAATTCTTTTACCCCTTTGCCGGCGATAGTGTGAGCGATGACGACAGTCGGTTGCCCGAATATGCCTTTAGCTGCTTCGAAAGCGTCAGCAATCTCCTCCATATTATGTCCATCTATTTCTATAACATGCCAATTCCAGGCGCGCCACTTATCCGAAAGAGGCTCGAGTGGCATGATGTTTTCGGTATAGCCGTCTATCTGAATGTTGTTTCTATCTACTACAGCGGTAAGATTATGGAGCTTCTGTTTACCGGCAAGCATGGCCGCTTCCCAAGTCTGGCCGCTCTCTAATTCTCCATCGGACAGAAGGCAATAGATTCTTCTACTTGAGGTGGGACCGTGATCCATCTTGTCTGAAAGCGCCATACCCACAGCTTGGGAGAGTCCCGAAGCTAGTGGACCAGAACTGGTCTCGAGCATTGGTAGAAAGTCGCGATGAGGGTGACCTTGGAGGCGCGAACCAAACTTTCTTAAAGTTTTCAACTCTTCAACTGGGAAATATCCGGAGTGGGCCATGGTGGAGTAGAGTACTGGGCAAATGTGACCGTTAGAGAGTACTAGCCTGTCGCGCTCTGGCCAGTCGGGCTTCTTGGGATTATGTTTGAGTGTATGAAAAAAGAGCACGGTGAAGATGTCCGCCATATCTAATGGTCCCGCGGTATGCCCGGAGCCCGCAGCCAAGAGCGCGTCGATAATAGAAAGACGAATGTCGTTGGCCTTGAGTTTGAGCTCGTTTAATTTCTCGTCAGTGAGTTCCATAATAATTAATAAATTGCTGACTCAAATACCTGTTGGGCAAGAATATACTCTGGAGTATTTTTTATAGATTCCTCGTCCGTAATAACATATTCTCCGGTGAGTATATTTGCATATCCTTGGTTCGCAATTCTTTTAGTACCATTTTCAAAAACGATTTCCATTTTATAGAAGAATTTTTCACCCGGCATTTGCGGGAGCTCCACCCCACTTCTAGACTGGCTCAATTTTATGCTATTTTCAGTCCAACCAAAGCTCCAACCGGCAGGAATTTTTATAGCCCATCCAAGCGGACTACGCCATAAACCGTCTTCAGTTATGTATCCGTATTCTTTCCTGTATCTTTCCGATGCCCTATCACGCAACACTCTATCTTTATAGATCAAAGGCAATGGGGTTAGAAGAAAAGAAACTAAAAATATGATAATCAGTGTCTCAGGTCCTCTGTAAGATAGACTGGGGGAAAATTTCCCGAGAAGAAAAGCCACAAAAATAGCCAACATTCCGCCAACAATTGCCCAGAACAACAAAAATATCCCTGCACCCAGACAGGCCATGCCTTCACAGATGGGCTCACTTTTGACTAAGCCGTACAGGGCGTATGAAGAACTTACTAGAAGAACCATTAACAATATAACAGGGATTAGTTTCCAGTTTATTTTATGAGATTCGATAATGCCTGAGTTCGGATCCCCAATATATTTCTCAGCTTTTCTCTTTCCGACAAAATACCCGACTATACCCATTAGTGTGACGGCAACAATCAAGTTTATGAATAAGGGTATCAAAGTATCATAAGCGGAGAGAAGAACATCCTGAACTGAGTCTGGGTAAAGTCCACTTACAAATGGGCTTAATAAAATGCCGAAGAGCATCCACCTCACGATCGTTGCTCTCACTATCTTATTTTTGTTGATAGACTGGTCCATTTTCTAATTACTATTGAGGGATTCCCATAGTTCTTTAAATCCCGATCCGACAATGAGCCTGTCTGCGCCGAGGGCGATGAGCTTCTCATAGTTCTTTACATTGACCCCCCCGTCGACGCTTATAGGCAGATCGGGATAATCTTTCTGCAGAGATGATATTCTCTCGAAAACTTTTTCATCAAACGGGTGGCCCTGCTCTCCTATATCGTCTATCGACATAAGGTGGACAAAGTCTACGAAATCAAGGAATGGAGTGACTTGGTCTAGCGGCTTATCCAACTCAACGGCAAAGCCTATCTCGGCCTTGTCACGGTACTCTGCCAGTTTACCACTCGGAGTATGAATGCTCACACGCTT
>JAUSGP010000028.1 GCA_030674415.1 bacterium
TTCTTCGGCATTCACTCTTTCTTCCCGCCCCTTCAGCAAATTTATTTTAGAAATCAATTCACTTTCTTCCGACATGATGCGGAAAATAGCTTTCTCGGCTTCGGAAATTTCTTGCTCTTTCTTTTTTAGAGTGACTAGAGACACTTCGAATTCTGCTTGCTGTTTTTTAAACCCAGCAACCCTTATTCGCGCTTCACCAATAAGCTTAGAGTCACTCTGATGTTTCCTCTCCCGGATGAAATTCTCAATTATCATCTTAACAGCCGCGATTTCCGAGAGGGCTTGAATTTCTTGATACAGGCTCTCGACCTCTTTCAGCCTGACGGTTTTTAATTCGTCTGATGCGGCAAGCCTTTCTTCAAGCTGGATTGCCTTCTCTTCGGCCATAATCAAGCCTTCCAATTTGCCAATTTCTCTGGTGAGATGGTCCTTCTCTTTCTCTACGATGCTTAAGCCGGATTCTAGCTCTATTAATCTTTTCGCCTCCTTGGACTCATAAGAGAGCTTTTCGAGAGCTTCGTTTAAAGGATTTTTCTCCTTTTCCAGCCCTTTCTTCGTCTCTGTAATATAACAGTCTTCGTATTTAAAGTATTCTTTGGCTTGCGTGATTAATTCTCCCCGCAAACTTTCTGTCTTGGCTATTTTCTCCACCTGTTTTTGCAAAAACTTAAGATGCGGAGCGATCTCCTTCCGGAGAGCTTCCACCTGGCCGATGTTCTCAAAAGTTTTTGTAAGCTTCCTCTCACTCTCAACGCGCTTGTATTGATAGAGTTTGAGGCCCAGCGCGTCAAGGACCATATCCTTCCTATCTTTCGGATTGGCGCTCACGACCTTGTCCGCTTCACCTTGGGAAATGATGTGGTGACCAGAGGCGCCGATGTGTGCGCGGGAAAGGAGTTCGATAACATCTTTGAGCCGCACTTGACTACCGTTGATCAAATATTCATTAAGCCCATCACGATGCACTACCCGCTCAAGCGTCACTTCCGGAAAATCAATGTCGAAGATCTTCCTAGAATTATCAAAAGTCACCTTAACTGACGCTCGATTAGCGCGCGGCTCGGACGTAGCGCCGTTCCAGATGAGGTCCTCGCCACGCTTACCGCGCATGCTTTTGATAGACTGCTCGCCCAGCACAAACCTAAACGCTTCCGCCACATTACTCTTCCCAGACCCATTCGGCCCGACAATGGATGATATAGGTGTATTGAATTCAAAAGTATTCTTCTTGGCAAAAGACTTAAATCCGGAGAGCTCGATCGATTTGAGATACATGTAAACTCTAGTTTATCAAAAATAACTAGATTAGAGAAAAGGAAGCCCGTCCGTTCGCTTGCGCTACTAGGACGGGTATAGGGGCAAGCAGTAAGTGTGATGCTTAGCCCAGGATGATTCCCCGGATTCGTTCATCCTTCTTGCTGATGAATCGTTTCTCGGTTGTCATGGGATCAGGAACGAGTGGCCAGAGGGCGTACCAGAAGAAAGATCTTTCGGGTAGACACACCCAGCCTTCTACGGTCTCACGCTCGACAAGCACAATGTTCTGCACTCCGTTGTTCTCGAGCATCAACCGCACCGTAGGTTTGATTTCAGCTGCCCCATCGAGAGCGGCACCGACTTCCTTGTACCACTGACTGAACCGTCGAATCAGGCCGGCCAACCCGGTATTTTCTGTCTGCATCAAAAGCCTCCATCTACAATGGTATCATGATTATATAGTCCTGTCAATCAGACTTGAGATTATTTCCACCCCTGCTTCTCAAGCGCGTTTTTGGCCGCTTCTTGTTCAGCATCTTGCTTGCTCTTGCCTTCCCCTTCGCCCATTACATCATCACCCACAGAGACTCGGACAGTGAAGTGCTTATCATGATCCGGTCCGGATTCTTTAACTGTTTTATAAATGGGAGTGTGACCCTTGAGCTCCTGGGCCTTCTCTTGGAAAAGAGATTTGGCATCGATCCATGTGCCGCTTGCTAATATTTCTTCCGCAAGTGGCGTGAAGTGGATGAGGATAAATGATTTCGCCGCTTCATAATCCTGATCCACATAGATAGCACCTATGAGCGCTTCCAAAGTATTGGCGAGGATGTATTGGCGGGCTCGGCCAGTGTCCTTGGTCTCACCCTTCGAAAGCAGTAAATAGTCGTTAGCTCCCAGAGCAGTTGCGACTCGGGCACAAGTATCGGCATTAACGAGCGCCGAGCGCAGGCTAGTGAGCTCGCCTTCATTAGAAGCTTCGAGTTTATGATAAAGGTAATCCGTGATGACAAGTTCCAGGACAGCATCGCCAAGGAACTCCAGCCGCTCATTGTGTAGAAGACCCGAGTCGCGGTTCTCATTGATATAAGAGCGGTGCGTAAAAGCCTGCTTAAGCAGTTGTGGGTTATTAAATTTTATCCCAGCGCTTTTTTCAAATTCTTCGAAGTTCATTATTCGTTATTCCTTATTCCTTATTCGATCCTTCTGCTAGCTTGGTAATCGCCTTGGTCACAATCGGCAGAATATCATCATAAAAGTTTAGGTCAAGGATATCAGTTAGCTTAAACCACCTTACGTCATCGAGACCTCCCTTCTCCTCTTTCTTCTCGAGCGTCAGTTCGATGAAGGGCGCTTCGGCCAGGAAGTAAGTGACATGCTTAACAATTTTCCCCTGCTCTGGGTGAAATGTTGAGTAAGAATTTTCTCCCAGCCTCTCGATAATCTTTATTGGAATACCGAGCTCTTCTTTAACCTCCCGAACGATACCTTCCTCTGCAGTTTCGTTTGCGATCTCCGGAGCATCACCAATTTTGCCCTTACTAAGGGTCCAGTGACCGAAGACGTCGTGCACTAGCGCCATGTAGATATCGCCTTCATGCTTAGCGTAAACTACCGCGCCCGCGAGCCTCACTATCGGCAACTTATCCATAGGAACATTGCCGTAATGCTTCTTGGGTTTAGGCTGGTCATTCTTACCCGGTTCGCCCATCTCTTTGTAGACAGCCCCAAGTACGCCGTTGATAAACTTACCAGATGTATCGCCGCCGAAGGACTTGGCCAGTTCGATCGCTTCGTTAATAGCCACTTTAGGCGGTACTTCATTTCTATCAGCAAATAAAAGTTCAGCCAAGCCAATGCGCAATATGTTTCGGTCCACAGGAGAAATTTTATTAATTGGCCACTCTGGGGCAGCTTTCTGGATCAGATTGTCTAGGTCGGGCTTTTTATCAAGCACACGCTTCAGAAGCGTTTCCATAAAAGGCCGGTCGTTACTGCCGGGAGCGAACTCCTTAATAGTCCTTTCGAAGATCGGGTAGATATCCTCAACTTTCAAATTCTCGAAATCCCATTCGAAGAGGGTTTGGAGAACTATGGACCTAGAGAGATGTCGGTTGGACATAAAGAACAAGAAAACGTTTATTTAAATTAAAGACGAATTATCGGGCATTCTCCTTCGAGGTAGTCGCCTTCGCCTTCTTATCGAGCTTGGCTGTAAGATCGATGACTTTCCTACCACGGTAAGTGCCGGTAGCTTTGGAAACCCGGTGGCGCAGGTGCGCGTTGCCGGCTTCATCCTTGGAAATAGCCGGTTTAGCCAGCACGTGGTGAGCGCGACGATTATTGGTGTGCCCCCTGGTATGTCTCATCCGTACTGTCATATATTCAATGTTATTCAATATGACCCTGAGCTTGTCGAACGGGTCATAAAGCCAGTTTAGCAACAAATTTGATAAAAAGAAAGCCTCGCTTCCGACACGATGTCAGAAGCGGGGCTTTGTCCTAGAACCACTTGTTGTAGGCGTAGATGGTTTCCCACTCAGCCTCGGAGATCTCTTCCACCTGCGGACAGCGGATAAGAAGATGCCAGTAGCGATCGAGCACGGCCTTGTCCTTGTTCGCGAGCGCCCTCAAGGCAATCTTCGTTACCTCAAGATGTAGTGGGACTGTGCCTTCCTTCTCCATGGCCACGATGAGTTCTTCCACCTCAACGTCCACCATGGGTCCGAGCTCCTCGCGCCCATCGAACTTCAAGTACTTGCGGCGCTCGCCGGTGGTGTGGGCGAAAAAAAACATCTTGAGATGAGTCCCATCTTTGTGCCGCTCGTCATTTCCGAACACGATATGGAAAGGCTTATCTTCAAGTAGCTCCAACTTGGCGCTACCCGGGTTGTCCGAGATCTCGTCGTCGAGCGCACGTTGCATCGTGTCAGAGACACGTTCACCGTTCTCGCTCGTTTCGACGATTTGCCGCCGCGATGTGCGGCCGTCACGCTTGTAATACTGGGGCACAGAAAACGTGACCTTGCCATCGATTGCAACAGTAGGATCAATGATCCCCGTGGCATGGCTTGTGATAACCATGCCATCTCTGAAACTGGTCGTCATTGGCGACCTCCTTCTATTCTCAATTATACTACACTTTGACCTTATTTGTCAACTTCTTCAAAAAGGTCTTCCTATGGAGCTCTGTTGAGCCGTATTTCTTGATAGCCTTCCGGTGCATGAGCGTGCCGTAGCCTTTGTGGATTTCGAAGCCGAATTTCGGGAATTTCTTGGCCAGTCTAACCATCTTCCTGTCGCGGATGACCTTGGCGCAAATACTGGCCAAGGAAATAATCGGGATTTTCTCGTCCCCTCTTATGATAGTGAGCTGGTGTTTAAATTCTGTCGGAGCTTTTAAAGCCCCATCTAAAAAGATCTGCGAATCAGTCGTGACGTTTAAACCAACTAAACATCTCTTGATACCAACTCGGATAGCATAGGCAATACCGTGTTTATCAATAATCTTTTCTGACACCAGCGAGACTTTAAAATCAAGCTCCCCCTTCCTCCGCGCTTCGGTTGCGAGCGCGAACCAAAGTTCGCGCTCGCTCGCAGTCAACTGCTTAGAATCTTTTATCCCCCTTACCAACTTATTAAACTTATCCGACTTATAAACTTTTACAGCTCCTACAGCAACCGGCCCAGCCAGAGGTCCGCGCCCGGCTTCATCAATCCCTACGACATATCTCATCTTATACATTATAATACGCGCATGTCGAAGTTTACTCACCTCCACACCCACTCCCACTACTCCCTCTTGGAAGCCTTGCCGAAGATTCCGGAGCTAGTCAAGAAGGCTAAAAAGTCCGGGATGACCGCCCTAGCGCTCACTGACTCCGGCAACCTCTATGGTGCCATCGAATTTTATAAAGAATGCAAAGAACATGACATAAAACCGATCATCGGTGTCGATTTCTATGTAGCAATAAGGACCCGCCACGACAAGGAAGCGCGTATCGACAATCAACGCACTCGTCTCATCTTGCTCGCCGAAAACAATCAGGGATACAAAAACCTTCTAAAACTCGTTACAGCATCTTACCTCGAAGGCTTCTACTACAAGCCTCGCATTGATCGCGAGCTTCTGGAGAAATATCATGAAGGCCTCATTGCCATAGCCAAGGAAGAGAAATATTACAAAGAGATCTTCAAAGACCGCTTCTATCTTGAAAGCGCTCTCGCTATTTACAATGTCCACTACCTCGACCCTTCCGACCGGCCGGCCCTTAACACTGTCCTGTCTATCCAGGAACATTTAAATCGCGGAGCCTTTGACGAAGAGGAGGACTTGCATTTCCGCACAGAGGCAGAAGCTCGGAAAGACTTTTCTAGTGAAGCGCTCGAGAATACCGCCAAGATAGCGGAGAGATGCAACGTCGAGATTGAACTCGGACACTGGGTCTTCCCCGATATCAAAACGGAGAACAACGAGACTCCAGACGAAGCCTTAAGAAAGATTGTCTTTGCCGGATTTGAGCGACGAGGACTGACTCAGACTCCCGAAGAACTGGAACGTGTGGAATACGAACTCAAGGTTATTAAAGACAAGGGCTACGCCAAGTACTTCCTGGTGGTCTCCGACCTCCTGCGCTTCTCGCACGAAAACGGCATCCTCACCAACGTCCGAGGCTCGGTGGCTGGCTCGCTGATTACTTACCTATCCGGCATTACCAACATCAATCCTCTCGAGTACAAACTCCCTTTCGAACGCTTCCTTAACCCGGACCGCCCCTCGGCTCCGGATATCGACATGGACTTCGCCGATACCAGGCGCGATGAGGTCATCGAATACGCGCGCGACAAGTACGGCAAGGATCACGTCGCGCAAATCGGGACCTTCGGTACCATGATGGCTCGCGGTGCGGTGCGCGATGTCACCCGCGCCCTCGGCTTTCCTTATGGACTCGGGGACCAAATCGCCAAACTTATTCCAATGGGTGCCCAAGGCTTCCCCATGACCATCAACCGCGCTATGAAGGAGAATCCAGATCTTAAAAAACTTTATGACGAAGACGCGGACAGCAAGACCATCATGGACATGGCCAAATCGATCGAGGGCAATGCCCGCCACATCTCGGTCCATGCCGGGGGAGTCATCATCTCTCCGACACCTCTTACCGACTATACCCCGCTCCAGTACGACACCAAAGGCGAACTCAGGGTCATCACCCAGTACGACATGTACTCTATCGAGGAAGCCGGACTTCTCAAATTCGACTTCCTCGGCATCAGAAACCTTTCCATCATTGCCGATACCTTCGAACGCATTAAAAAGCTCGAGAACAAGGATGTCAGTCTCGAGAATATCCCCATAGATGATAAGAAGACTTTCGAAATGCTGGCCAGGGGCGAAACCGAAGGCACTTTCCAGATGAACGGCTCCGGCATGACTAAGAATCTTATGGATCTTAAGCCCAACACCATCCACGATATCAACGTCATGGTCGCCCTCTACCGCCCTGGCCCGATGGACAACATCCAGGAATACATTGCTAGGAAGCACGGGAAGAAACCGATCACGTATCTTCATCCTAAGATGAAAACTTTTTTGGATACTACTTACGGCGTGCTTGTCTACCAGGACGACCTTCTCATGACCGCCATAGAGGTAGCCGGCTACACCTGGGGCGAAGTGGATAAATTCCGCAAAGCCGTTGGTAAAAAAATCCCGGAGGAGATGAAGAAGCAACATGTCATGTTCGTTGAAGGCTGTATTAAAAACGGCGGCATGTCACGAGACAAAGCCGAAGCCCTTTGGGATCTCTTCGTACCCTTCCAGGGCTACGGCTTCAACAAGGCTCACGCGGCAAGCTACGGCCACATCGCCTATATCACCGCCTATCTCAAAGCCAACTACCCAGCTATTTATATGAGTGCGGTACTCACCGCAGAATCCGGAGATGTCGAAACTATCGGAATCATGGTCGCGGAGTGCAAGCGCATGAAGATAGATGTCCTGCCGCCGTCTATTAATGAGAGCTTCTCGCAATTCTCTGTCATTAAGGGCGAGGATAATAAATATAAAATCAGATTTGGATTAACAACTATAAAGAACTTTGGCGCCGGCATCTCATCTTCAATTACCGCCGAGCGTAAGGCGAATGGTAAATTCAAAAGTCTGGCCGACTTCCTCGATCGCATCAAGGATAAGAATTTGAATAAGAAATCCGTCGAGGCACTTATCAAATCGGGTGCGCTTGATGAATTTGGAGAGCGCGGAGTATTGCTCGCCAATATCGACTACCTCTTGAACTATCACAAAGAACGCATGGGCTTGGCGGACAATCAAAGTTCGCTCTTCGGGCTGATGGCCGATGCATCCAGTCTGCCAGTCCTTCGACTTAGCTCAGGACCTGCGGCCAACCAGAAAGATAAGCTTATCTGGGAAAAGGAACTTCTCGGACTCTACATCTCCGGCCATCCGCTCGAAGCCTACAAGGAGAAATTCATGAGCAAAGATATGAATATTAAAAAGTTAGAGAACTCGCCGGAAGGAGCCGAGACCGTTATCGGCGGTATGGTCGAGGAGGCGCGCGATGTCCTGACCAAGAACAACGAGCGCATGGTCTTCATGAAGCTCTCTGACTTCTCCGGCTCGATCGAGGTAGCCATCTTCCCGCGGGTACTCTCGGAGTTCCGCCAATTCGTCCATCCCGACGCCTGCATCGCCATCAAAGGCCGTGTTTCCAAGCGCAAAGGTGAAACGAGCTTCATTGCCGAAAAGATTAAGGCCTTGTAGGATATAACTTATGTCTGAACTGGAAAACAACGACCACCGGAAGATCGGGCAGGAACTCGATCTTTTCGTCTTCTCCGACCTCGTAGGCCCAGGACTCCCCCTCTGGACACCAAAAGGCACTATAGTCTATCGAGAATTAGATAATTTCGTATGGGAACTTAGAGAAAAGGCCGGTTACGAGCGTGTCACCATCCCCCATATCACAAAGCGTAGTCTCTACGACACTTCAGGGCATTGGGAAAAATTCGCTACTGATCTCTTTAAAATCACTTCGCGAGAAGGCAAGGAATATGCTCTGAAACCGATGAATTGCCCGCATCATACCCAGATATTTGCAAGAAAGCCTCATTCCTATCGAGACATGCCCCAAAGATACGCAGAAACCACTATGGTCTATCGAGATGAACAATCTGGCGAACTAGGTGGTCTGACTAGAGTATTATCAATCACCCAAGACGATGCCCACGTCTTCTGTCGAATAAATCAGGTTAAAGAAGAGTTCCTAAAGATCTGGGACATTGTGGATGTGTTCTATAAGACCTTTGGATTTAGCCTGAAAGTGCGCCTCTCCTTCCGCGATCCGAAAACTCCTGAGAAATATCTGGGCACTCAAGACATTTGGGACAAAGCAGAAAATGAATTGCGAGAGATAGCGACCGAGAGAGGAGCTGACGCATTCGAGGGCCTAGGAGAAGCTGCTCTTTATGGACCTAAACTCGACTTCATGGCTACTAATTCGGCAGGAAGAGAGTGGCAAGTAGCCACTATTCAACTTGATATGAATCTCCCCGAACGCTTCGACCTATCCTGTATAAACGAGAAGGGTGAGAAAGAAAGGATTGTGATGATCCATGCAGCTATCACCGGCTCTATCGAACGATGCACTGCTGTGCTCTTGGAACATACTGGTGGTAAATTCCCAACTTGGCTCTCCCCCGTTCAAGTTAAAATCCTGCCGATCGGCGAGGGCCACTTTATATACGCCACCGCGGTCATGAACAAGTTGAAGGCCGAGAATATCCGCGTCGAACTAGACATCTCCGACGAAACTCTGGGTAAGAAAATCAGAAATGCAAAGACCGAAAAGGTTCCTTACGCCCTCGTCATCGGAGATAAAGAAGTGGAAAACAAAAATGTGACTGTCGAAAGCCGCGACTCTGGCAATCTTGGACAATCTAGCATTGAAGACTTAGTTTCAAAACTTAAAGAAGAAATTAAAGAGAGGAAATAGCACTAAATCGAACATTTATAGCGATCGCTACAAATGTTCGATTTTTCAAAAAAGAAAAGCGGACCGTGAGGTCCGCCCAACTAGTCTGCCCTCTCGCCAGAGAAGAGGAGCTTTCTCCAGACCCAGAAGCAGAGAACCGTCTCTACAGAGAACAGTACGGCCGTTACGGCATAGAGTGTCCAGACTGGCCAGCCTTGGGGTTCTGATGGCTCCCCAATATAGAGATTGTTCTCTAACATCGCACTACCTGCCGCAAATAGGACTAGGAGCCCGAAGGCCCCGCAGAAACCGACTGCGATCAATGTGGGTGCGCCGACTTTATTCGGTATTTCCTGTACCACAGTCACCCCTCCTTCTCTGGAAATTCTATTATCAGTAAAGCTTTAAATGTCCGAAAAATCAAGTAATTTTAGTACCTGCTCCCTATCCACTGCCCACAAGAAAGTGCTCAGACGCGGTCCAGCCTCTTTATTTATCAAAAGATTATAGACATCCTTAAAAAAAGCTCTTTGTGCTTTTTTCAATTCCTCCTCGCTTAAATCTGGAAATTTAGGAATGTCGTAAACTAATATTTCTAGGTCCTGGATAGAAGCTCCCTTTTTCTTTTCTAATTCTTCTTTAAGTCTTTGTACCTGCACCTTACTCTTATCGCTCATAGTAGAAGCATAAGCAGAATTAACGGAATCATTGAGTTTAATAAGCTCTTCTGGATTGTATTTCAAGAGCCAATTGCGCGCGAGCAGAAGTCTTCGAGCAATACTTTCTTCGTCATAACTATGTCCGAGAGCTTCAAGAACTGTTTGTAATTTATCCTCCTGCCATTGCACAACTTGTCCGAAGCCTACCGCTTGTCTAAATGGAATCGCATTCTCCTCAGGATGCTCGGCATCATACTCATCATACTGACGATATATCTCGGAGTTAAACGCGAGCTCAAAAGATTGGTCAGGATCCTTTCGGAAATAAAGCCACTTCAAAACCTCTGGCTCATAAATATCTAGAAGCTCCAAAGGAGATATAGCATTACCTTTGGAGCCTGACATCTTGGAGCCTAAGCCCTGAATGCCAACAAATTTATATTCTACAAAAAGTGGTGGTTCGTAATTGAAAATTTCCCGAGCGACTACTTTTCCCACGTCATAACTCGATCCTGGAGAAGCGTGATCATGTCCGCCCGGCTCGAAGACGACACCTTCATACTGCCAACGCATCGGCCAATCCACCTTCCACGAGAGCTTAGCGATGTGTTCTTTGGAAAGGTCTACCTTCTCTTCTTTACCCGTCTCAACGCATAAATAAGTAATAGTTGTAGCGCCGTCATAGTTTAAAACTTTCGTGGCATCCTTGCCGGTAAATCGTGAGTAAACAGAAATTGGATAATAATTCTCCCGATACGCATCTGGATCAATCCCTTTCTCGCCCTTAGCCTTATCAGACATAAAAGAAAGCAAGATATCAGCAATCTTCTCGCGATTATTAAGCGCGTGGAAGATCTTCTCATCGTAGACCCCGCTCTCATAGAGCGCGGTTTCATCGCGATATTCGATCTCGATACCAAGCTTCTCCATGGCCTCGATGAAAGGCTTCTGGAAACGCTCCGCGTAGGAAGAAGAAGGCTCGCCGAGTGGATCAGGGACTTTGGAAAGTGGCTTACCAATGTGTTCGGCGAAAGATTCTGGGACACCAGCCGGAACTTTGCGGAAGCGGTCGAAGTTATCCCAAGAAAAGATTAACCTGGTTTTTTTGCCTTTTTCCTTAAGAGCTTCTCGAACGAGATGAGAGGTTACGACATCGCGGAAGTTACCAAAATGAACCACGCCGGAAGGACTAATTCCAGCCGCTGTAGTATATAAATCTGCGTCAGGATATTCAGAGATTATTTTCTCTGCTGCGGCATCTGCCCAAGTTTGTGAGGCCATCCAAAATTACTTAATGTCGATAATCTTATACGACATTGTACCACTCGGGGTATCAAATGAGAATGAGTCTCCCTTCGCCTTGCCCATAGCCGAGAGCCCTAGAGGTGAGCGAGTAGAAATCTTGCCAGTAGCGGCATTGGCTTCCTCGGAACCAACGATAGTAAATGATCGGCGGGTCTTATCGCTCTCGCGTTCAACGGTCATGAGGGAGCCGACTCCCACTACCGAGCTCTGATTGGCCGAGACGATAGATGCAGACTTGAGAATGTTCTCGAGCCTCCCGATACGATCCTCGAGGACAGCCTGTGCATCGCGC
>JAUSGP010000001.1 GCA_030674415.1 bacterium
TCAAGCGAGAAGGCTGGGATAAGTAGGGTTCCGCCACGCTCAATGGACTCTCTCACTACTCTCTCGAACTTCTCATCCCTCACCTCTTTACTCTCGTGATTCCTATCTCCGTAGACGCTCTCCATCAGGAGAAAGTTGATACCATCGACTTTCTCTGCGTCTTTGAGTATCGGTGAGGGAGAATTACCAATGTCCCCGGTACAAAGAATGGTGTTACCATTCTTTGAAGTGAACTTGATCATCGAAGAGCCGAGTACGTGGCCTGCGTCATAAAGTTCTACACTAAATCCTCCGAAGTCCCTGAGTGTGTGATATGGGAGTGTCTGCCAGAGCGCTAAACAGTTGGACACATCATTAAATCCGTAAATCGGACTAATCTCCTGTGCGTTGATCTTGGCGGCATCCATGAGAAGCAGTTCCGCAATACTCTTGGTCTCCGCGGTAGAATAGATCGCTCCGCGGAAACCTTCTTTATAAAGCTTGGGAATAAGTCCGACATGGTCAATATGCGCGTGCGTGACGAAGAGCATGTCGATACTCGCCACATCATATTCGAACTTCTTCGCGTTTTCTGTATTAGCATCCCCTGCACCTTGGAGCATGCCACAATCTATCAAGGTCTTGATAGATTGAAGTCCTGAACCTAAAGGATTTTCAAATTCCAATAAAAAATTGGCACCCGTAGTATGCCCTGCGCCACCGTAACAAATTAATTTACTCATTTATAGTGAGGTATTCGAACTATTCTGTTTAAGAAAAGTTCGCTTCATTCCAATAATGACAGCGGTAATGGCACCTAGAGCATCCATCATAAGATCGTGGATTACATCAAGAGTATAAACTTCTTCGTGAAAGTCGGTAATACCATTAGTATATTCGAAAACTTCCCAAGTGATACCGACAATCATAAGGCAGACGAACACAACGAGAACCGGCAAGAGAATACGATCGCTCTTCCGACGCCACAAACCAGAGTGAAGAAGCACCCAGTAAGTCGTGAGCCCGCCAGCTAAGCCCGCCAGGAAATGCATCATCCAGTCGTACCACCAATAAGTCCAGTAGAAGTAGAAAGTATTCGCCGCCAGGTGAAAAGCCCACAAGACAATGGTCAGAGCAAGACTCCAATAAAGCAAAGAAGATTTTCTAAACATACACATCATTCTAACCTTTCGAAGCTTGCAGGTAAACAAAAATTCCGACCAATGTCGGAATTTTTGTTAGGGTTATTTTGGTATACCCTAGTTGTTAAAACTAGGTGGGTTCCCTCAGTACGCGACCGAAGTCGCGGACGATTCGAGATCCCTGAAAATGTTTTAGCTAGATAATACCTCAAATAACCCTGTAACCATTATAACGTTTCAAAATCAATTTTCCTGTGAATATCGTATAGACTTTCTCTGAAAAATATTTCGTATTTCCCCTAGTGATTGCTAAACGAATTGAAGCTATTCTAAAATACCGTCTAAATTAACGTCATAAAGTATCTCTTCTTGCACAAGTCTGTAGTTTATGACTTCTTCAGAAGTAAACCAGTGATTGATCTCCATTTCCGCCTCCTGTAGAGAACCAGAGCAGTGGACGATATTCCTCACAGCGCGCTTGTCCGTGTCCGACATAGTATATGAATCAAGGACATAGTCCCCTCTGATAGTACCGACGTCAGAAGTCAGGGGTTCCGTCCCGCCAGTAATCTTTTTTACAATCTTGGCGGCGTGAGCTCCTTCCCAAACCATGGCGATAACCGGACCGGAAGTCATATATTTTTTAAGCGTCTGGAGAAGGGCCTCTGTTACCACAAATGGGTCTTCGGTCGGAGGAGTTAGACCCTTGGCTTTATAGCTTGCGATAGTTTTCTCCCCCGTGACCTTCCTCCATTCCGGGTCCAGAGTATAGTGTTTTTCAATATGAGCATCGTCGACCACAAGCATTTTCATAGCCACGAGCTTGAGACCGACCTTTTCAAATCTTCCTATCACCTCCCCCACTAGCCCTCTCTGTATACCATCAGGCTTAACAGCTACGAATGTTCTTTCTTTCTTTGGATGCATCATTGATTAGCTTTTAGCTTCTAGCTGTTAGGTTCTAGCTTTTAATTCAAAAAGAAATTGTATCAAAGCTAGTAGCTAGTAGCTAGTAGCTAGTCCCTAGAAGCTGTTAAGACAATATTGCCTTCTTCAGTAATTGCAACCGTATGTTCGAAGTGAGCACTGCGGGAACCATCTGCAGTCTTGATAGTGTAGCCATCGGAAGCAAGTCTGATGCCAGGCTTGCCGACATTAACCATCGGCTCTATAGCAAGCACCATGCCTGCTACAAGTTTCTCCCCCTTACCCTTGTCGCCGAAGTTAGGAATAAAGGGCTCTTCGTGCACCGAGTAGCCCACACCGTGGCCAGCTAGGTCTTTAGCGAGACTAAACCCGCTACCCCGGACAGCAGAGCTGATGAGGAAGCCGATGTCGCCCACCGTGCATCCGGGCTTAGCCGCATCAAGACCTCGCTGTAAGGCCAGCTGGGCTACTTCCAGAAGGCGCCTCGACTCGTCGTCGATAGCCCCGCAAGGCACCGTGATAGCCGAGTCGGTGATGAGGCCTCCATGCTTAAGCCCGAGGTCAAGCGAGACGATGTCGCCGTCTTTGATAATCCTCTCCACTTCATTCGGAATACCGTGAACAATTTCGTCGTTAATAGATACACAAAGGGCTGCAGGATACGGACGTTTGGCGCCGGCCGGTTTGTAACCCAAGAAAGCCGGTTCGTCTCCGAGCTCTTTAATCATCCTTCGAGCTTCTTCTTCCAGGAATAAAGTAGAAACTCCTGGTTTAACCATTGAAGCCAGCTGGGCAAGAAGCAGGGCATGCTTCTTGCCCCCCTCGCGGAGGATCTCGATCTCTTGAGCGCTTTTAAGCAGAATAGTCATGACTGGCGATAATCTCGGCGTGGACCTTCTCAATAGGCTGTTCGCCGTTGACCTCGAAGTACCGATAGTACGGATTATTCTTGAAATATTCAATAGCGGGCAAGACATCCTTGTCGAACCAGTCCAGACGCTTGTCAATCTTATTAATGTTGAGGTCATCTGTCCGGCCACGGGCAAGGAGGCGCTTCTCCGACCATTCCCGGGAGACATTTAGGTAAATAATAGAAGGTTTCTCCCTCTTATAAAACTCGAGCGCCGAAGTAAGTATCTCGGCCTCATCAAGCGCGCGCGGGGCGCCATCGAAGACCAGGTGCATGTTCTCATTTAACTCTTCAAGCAAGACCTTGGTCCACATGGAGCACGCTAGGAAATCCGGCTGGCGCTCGTCCAAGTCATAAGCTCGTTTAGAAAGTTTTGAGGAGTAGCTATCACCATTGATAAAGCGGCGGAAGTGCTCTCCCGTCTCGACATAAAGTATCTGGCGCTTCTCCGGATCGAACTTGGCGATGCGTTCTTTGAGAAGGTCAGCTTGTGTCCCCTTCCCGCATCCCGAACGACCGATGAAAATAACAGTATGCAACATGTATATAGCTTATAGGTTCTTGGTGCTAGGTGCTAGCCTACAAACTTCTTTGGTTATCTTATAAGTATGCCCCCACTTCAGCATGCCTAGATAGGAAACGCGAACTTGTTCTAATTTGTCAACGTCACAGGTTGACAAGTTTTTAAGCATCCTTCTTTTGGTTGTGGTTCTCAAAACACGATACGTTGGAAAATGCACCCAGCCCAAGAAATCTACTCCAGAAGAAAGAGTTTTGATAAAGACTTTATCAGGATGGAGTTCTAGTTTTAATCTTTCTCGTAGAAACACATTTACGCCATTGCTCATATGTGCAAGTTGCTCGCGGTTGCTTGAAAGAAATACAAAATCATCAGCATATCTGATGTAATACTTCACTTTGAGCTTATGCTTAACAAACTGGTCAAATTCGTTCATATAGATATTGACCAGAAGCTGGCTAGTGAGATTGCCTAACGGTAAACCAGTGTCAAAGGTGCCCTTTGACATAAAGCTTGTGATAATCCTTTCCAGAAGCCAGAGAGTATCTTGGTCTTGGATATGTTTTTCTAGAATTTGTAGCAATATACTGTGGTCAATTGAAGCAAAAAACTTCCTAATATCGCACTTCAAGACCCAACATTGCCCAGTATTATTCTTGGAAACCCGGTTTCCAAAAGCTTTAAACCTGTTTAAAGCTTTGTGTGTTCCTTTGTTCAATCGACAGGAGTAGGAGTCGTGAATGAACTTATTGTCGAAGTATGGATAGAGCACCCGATAAATCGCGTGGTGCAAAAGCCTATCTCGTACTGTAGCTTTGTGAATATTGCGAGGTTTCGGGTCAGAGATGTTGAAAGCGTGATAGCCGCCATGGCGGTAGGTTTTGTTTTTTAAATCCTGATGCAAGTCAATAATATTACCCATCAAATCTAGCTGAAACTCTTGGACATCTTTTCTGTCCCTTTTACCGTTCAGAAATTCTTTCCACGCTTCTAAGAGATTTTCGAGCGAGATGATATTATCGTATGTATGAATACACCTATTAAAAGCCCCCCCCCAACGAGTTTTGCCGGTCTTCACTCATTTCAAAGAGATTTATATTCTGTGGCATTCTAAATTTTATAAATTTCCGAAAAATTCCAGATTTTCAATAGGAATAAAAATAGATTCTTTATTTGTGGAAGCAATAGAAGAAGTGGCGCTGGCCGGCTTCACCCAAGGCTTAGAGAAAATTAATCATATTAAACAAGCTTTAAGTTTAACAGATACCCTTAAAATATTTCTGCAGATTGCATGGGAACTCAAGCTACTAGAAGCAAAACATTATATTGAAATATCGGAAAAGATGGATACAATCGGCAAGATGCTTGG
>JAUSGP010000012.1 GCA_030674415.1 bacterium
AAAGGGCCGATCCGAAGATCGGCCCTGAAAAGACAGAAGGCGAGAATGCATCTCAGGAGTCGCGCAACCTGTCTACATCGCTTGGCCGTCACCCCAAGTGAGGGACACAGAGCCTACGCAACGCTTTCTGAGTATATCCAGACGTGGCCTACCGGACCATGCGGGCGCCCGATGCCTCGGGTGCGGCACGGTCTTGGGTCGTCCCTGGACTCTCGCCTTCCTGTATTTAAAATAGCACCGCTCTAAATAAATGTCAACGTTACGTCGCATTTACTTCACTCAGTCTCTGTGAGCAAGCTCACATTCCCTCGCTAGTAAATGTAAAGTCTAAAGTTTTTACAAACAAAAAGGCCGGTCCAAGCGGACACGGCCTATCTGAATTCTAATGAACAAAGGGGGCGCGGGAGCCCTTCTTGGAACGACTCGCACGGCTTGGGCGGGTCCACGACTTCCACCCAACTAGTCTGGCATGGCCACAAACGCTGGCGGAGGCAGACAGTGCTGGACCAATGCAAATCTAATCCTAAGGATTCGTAAACCAACCAAGGTTCTCTGGGGCTCATCGATGGACTAGTTGCACCGATTGCTTTTCTTGGCCAGTGAGCTCCCGCGCTCTCAGATTTCAAATCTACTCTTATTTAAACAAATGTAAAGCTTATAAAAGCAGCCCGCCACGTAAGTGGCGGGCTTGCCCTGCGTCTAGGTAGCGAGTGCGATCTCGCTTTCCAGAACCTCATAGATACCGGCTTCTGACAAGACTTCATTGAGCGCATCGCGCAACATGACCGCGACGTCTGGAGTCAACGAGATTGTGGTTTTGAGCATTCTGCCTTCCCGGCAAGTAATGGCTCTGGTGACGATAGTGCGCTTAGTCCCGATTGCCTCAGGAGTCAGTCTTCTGCCCAGAGTCACCTGAACCATTCCGTAGAACTTGGCTTCCGGATCGGGTGGTTTGGTTATTTTGGGTGGAAAAGTACGGACCTCCACCGTTCTTCCGGGCAGGCTGGTTAAACGAAAACCTCTGGACATTTTTTTACTAACCTTAAGCATGCGTCTCTCCTATCTAGATCGTGGAGTCATCTGTCTGCACAATACATTTAAATAAATGAAAAGTCAAGCGTCTTCCTCTCTGGATCAGATCCGACGAGTTTGACGCGGATTTTGTCACCGAGGGAATATTTCTTGCCGGACTTTTTACCTACGATGGCGTAGAGTTTCTGGTTTAATTCATAAAAGTCATCTTTCATATCGCGAAGCTTGACCATGCCTTCGGCCTTGGTGTTTGTCTCTTCGACGTACACTCCCCATTCGGATACACCAGAGACGATAGCGTCGAATTCTTCGCCGATGTGATCCTGCATGTATTCAACTTGTTTGTACTTGATTGAGGCGCGCTCGGCTTCGGCTGCTTCCATCTCGCGTTCGGATGAATCATCGCAGAGCTTCTGGTATTTAATAATTTCGTCTTGTTCAATCTGGCCGTGGGTCAAATAGCGCTGGAGGAGGCGATGCACCATCAGGTCCGGGTAACGGCGAATAGGGGAGGTGAAGTGGGTGTAATATTCGAAGGCCAGGCCGAAGTGGCCGATATTGGCGGTGGAATAAACGGCTTTCGACATCGAGCGGATAGCGGCGGTCTTGACGAGCATCTCTGCCGGAGAGCCTTCGACCGAGCGAAGCATGCGAGTGATGTCTTCGGCGGTAGTCTCGCCGTCCTTGTTCTTGAGTTCGAAGCCGAGTGCTTTGACGAAGGTGGCTAGGTTCACAATCTTCTCGCGGTCTGGAGCGTCGTGGATACGGTAGACGAAAGCCGCGCGCGAATTCTCGGCGTTGACGGCATGCATATGGGTGGCCACTTCGCGATTGGCGAGGAGCATGAAGTCCTCGACGAGCTTGTGGGTGTCTTTGCGTTCTTTCTTATAAACTTTTATGGGCTTGCCCTTGTCATCTAACTCGAATTTCACTTCTTCGGTCTCGAACTCAATGGCACCCTTTTTAAACTTCTCCGCACGGAGTTTATAAGCGAGGTCGTTAAGTGTCTGAAGTTCTTCATAAAAGATGCCCGCTTTGTTGTCGAGGATTTCCTGCGCTTCTTCATAAGTAAAGCGTTTGTCGGATTCGATAAGTGTTCTGCCGAACCAGCGTTCTTTGACCTCCGCATTCTTGTTCATGGTAAATACTGCGGAGAAGGCGTATTTCGGTTCATTGGCGTTTAGTGAACAAAGGTCGTTCGATAGTACTTCCGGAAGCATGGGAATGGTCCGGTCTACAAGGTAGATCGAAGTGCCGCGGTGTCGAGCCTCTTTGTCTAGCTCCGTCTTCTCCACCACGAAATGTGACACGTCAGCGATGTGAACACCAATCTCATAGTCGCCGTTTGGAAGAGTTTTTAAAGAGATAGCGTCGTCGAAGTCTTTGGCATCTGCCGGATCGATGGTAAATGTGGTCGTCTCGCGGAAGTCCTTACGATCTTTTAACTTATCTTCCTTCTCATATCTTTCTTTCCAGACATCCGCTTCTTTCTCTACCTCGGCAGGGAAGTCGACTTCGAAGCCTGATTCATAAACGATGCCGAGCATCTCGGTGTTGTGCTCCCCGGCGCGGCCGATGACACGAATCACTTCGCCTGTGGGACTTTTCGCTGGGTCAGACCACTCGGTAATTTTGGCTTGAATCTTGTCGCCCTCTTTTGCATTCAGAGTTTTGCCTTCAGAGAGAAAAATGTCTCGGTACATGCGTTTATCATCCGGTACGAGAAAACTGTTATCACCTTCTTTCTCTAGAGTGCCGACGAATTCGGTTTTGTGACGCTCGATGATCTCGACTACCCTTGCTTGCTTCCTGCCTAACACTTCTTTTTTGAGGTCTTCTACTCGTACAGTATCGCGGTTGAGAGCGGCATTTACATTTTCAGGCTGGACTTCGAAGTCATCAGATTCGTCCGGAGCAGGGAAATAACCCACGCCCTTGCCGGTGACGCGTATCGTTCCTATGAATGGATCTTTGTTATCTTTGGTCATAATTTATTCTGGTGCCCGGGGTGGGACTTGGACCCACACACCTTGCGGTATCCGATCTTAAGTCGGACGCGTCTGCCAATTCCGCCACCCGGGCATGACATTTCGCCAATATATTAGCGACAATGCCATTTCAGCATAACATGCTGAAATGGAGGCGTGGAGGGGAATCGAACCCCTGCATATCGGTTTTGCAAACCGCCGCGTTACCATTTCGCCACCACGCCAATAAATTACACTTTATCACAATTGATTAATCATTGCTTTTTTGGAATACTGTACTCTTGTATGCGTCCATAGCTCAGCTGGTAGAGCAGGTCCCTCTTAAGGACAAGGTCCCAGGTTCGATCCCTGGTGGACGCACATTGGGCGGGTGGTGAAATGGTAGACACGCCAGTTTTAGGAACTGGTTCCGCAAGGAGTGGAGGTTCAAGTCCTCTCCCGCCCACAAAGTCGTTAGACTTTTGGGCTGGACTTGAACGCCGGAGCACGACGGTGCGAGGCAGGGTCGGGCAAAAATTTAGCAAAATTTTATGCCTGACCAAGTCCTCTCTCGCCCACAAATTAAGGTAAAATATTTTAATTGCGGCCATAGTTTAGTGGTAAAATGAGTGCTTCCCAAGCATTAGATGAGAGTTCGATTCTCTCTGGCCGCACCGATGAGTAAAGAAAAAATATTTTTCTTAAGTTTCGCCGTTCTCACATTTGTCATCTACGGCCAATCTCTTTTCGGTAGCTTCGTATTCGATGACCGGGGGATTATCGAACACAAGGAGTTGCTTTCCAGTCTCGCTAATCTCAAAGAAGTTGCGCTTTATCCGTATTGGACCGAAGAAGCAGGGCTTTATCGACCGACCACGCTCTTAAGCTACGCCTTCAACATTATCTTTCTCGGCGGTAGCGCTTTCAGCTTCCATCTCCTTAACATCATCCTCTATATCGGAATCTGCGTTTCTATTTATCTTCTAGTCAAAAGGCTTTTCAGAGATGAATGGCTGGCGTATCTCTCGGCCCTGATATTTCTAGTCCTACCGATCCATACAGAAGTGGTAGCTAATATCAGTGGCCGTTCCGAATTGCTCGCCCTCTTTTTCTCACTTCTCTTGTTGCTTGAATTTACGAGTGAAAGAGTCAATTACTGGCGTGCCAGTTTGTGGATGTTTCTGGCTATAGGGGCTAAAGAAACAGCCATTGCCGCTACACTTCTTGCCCTAATAGTTTTATATATACGAGAAGGCAAGGTCACGCTCGAATTAGTTAAAAAATATTTCACTCCTGTTTCGGCCGTAGTCATCGGCGCCGTGGTCTATTTCTTCCTAAGGTTTTTTGTTCTGGGTAGCGAACATTTCCTAGGGGTCGAGACGAGTCTGATCGAGAATCCACTTCTCTTTGCGGACACATCGAGTCGAATCTTTACCGCTCTCAGTATTCTCTGGATGTATGTTTCTAAATCATTTTGGCCCGTTAATCTTTGTTCGGACTATTCTTACAATCAGATTCCCGTAATTTCTGACTTCTTGCGACCGACAGTATTATTGGGATTTTCTGTTTTTGCCGGAGCGATTGTCGCTATTTTTATTTTCTTGAAGAGACAGCCGATCGTTTCGTTTGGAGCAGCCATATTTGTCTCAAGCTTCTTTGTTGTATCCAATTTTCTCTTTCCTATCGGCACTATCGCTGGTGAGAGGCTCTTTTTCTTCCCATCACTTGGTCTCGCTCTTATTGTTGCTCTTGCTTTGTCTAAAGTAGAAAGGAAGACGTTTACCATTACTATCTTAGCTATCTACGCTATCATTTCTCTCAACCGCCAGTCTGTCTGGATGAGCGAAGAGAAGCTTTTCTTAAACGCGGTAGAATGCGCGCCCAATAGCGTCTTATCGCTCTCGAACGCCGGGGCATCTTATTATCTGGCAGGGGATTTGGAAAAGGCTCAGCCCTATCTCGAGCTTTCACGCGAGATTAAACCCATTTATTCGAAAGGCCTCAATAATCTCGGTCTCGTGTACTGGAAGCAGGGGAATGATAAAGACGCGCTCCGTCTTTATCATGAGGCTCTCACGCAGAAATATCCTTACTCTGGCGCCATTGAAAATTTAATCCTTCTCTATCTTAGTCGAAGTGATAAGGAGGGTGCCTTGCGCTGGCTTAGGATAGCATATCCAAACGCTGACGATTCCTCTCTCCGTAGTCTATTTTAAAAGTGACGTGGGGAACAATATTGATACGAGATTCATTGCGGATATAAAGTTTAAATTCAGGAATCTTTCTTTCTAGAAATTTGAGAGCTGTATCTTCCTGATCTTCGGGAAGAGTGGTAAAAAATATTTTAGCTTCTTTGCCGGTCTGGGAAACTTCGACACGGGTAATAGTAAGAAGAGAGGCGGGGGTAGTATTGTCGCGTACAAATTCTGCGGCGAGCCTGTGTAGTATTTCTGCAAGTATTTCTTTTTTAATCTCTCGCATAATTTTCAATTTTTAATTTAGAATTTTCATTAAATTTTCAATATCTAATGTATCAATGTTTGGAAATTGAATCATTGGGTCTTGATTGTAAATTAGAAATTGTAAATTGATAATTATTTCGTGACTAAAGTGATCACTTCCAGCGTGTCGCCGGGTGCAATTTCAACTTTCGATTCAATCATGGTGCCGAACTCCACACCCTCGCCCACGGAGCTGACAGCGAGCTTGGATTGCTGAAGTTCTCGGACCCGGCCCTTGCCAATCTCGGCCTCACGGCGCAGGATCTTGACCTGAGCGTTCTTGTCGAAGTTTCCGGAGAGGACACGAGCACCGACCACTTGCTTGTCCTTGGTGGCGCTAAAGATCTTGAGCACTTTGGCACTACCTGTCACTTCTTCCGTCTCTACTTTCGGTGCGCGCTCTGTGAGTAGCTCTGCCACTTTGGCTGTCAACTCGTAGATAATGTTGTAGTTTAAAATTTTAATATTGGAACGCTCGGACAGGGCGAGAGCGGGCGCGTCGATTCGTGCGTGGAAGCCGAAGATAACCGCACCTGTCGTGGTGATGGCGCTCTTAACGTCATTCTCATTGATACTACCCACACCGGCCATAATAATTTTCGGCACGATTCTATCTTTGGAAATTTTCTTCAATTCGTTCTCGATCGCCTCGAGTGATCCGGCGGTGTCGGCCTTTAATATGATAGGTAAGATTACCACTCCCTCTGCTAATTCCTCAGCTTTTCTTTGCGGTTGGTTGTCAGTTGTCCGTTGTTGGTTTGTATATTCAACGGCATCTTCTTTTTTCAAAAATGTTTTGAATTCTTGTCCGATAGTCGGTAGTTTGTCCCAGCCCACTAGCCCAATAGGCGCCGAGAAGGAAAGTTCTTCGACAGCATTACCTTCCCCATCGAGAATAAATCGGATGGGCACGAGTGCGTCGCCACAGGCAGCGAAAGTGCCTATGCGCACAGTGCCATCCTTAACGATACCGACGGCGCTCACGCCACGCTTCGGATCGAGACTCGCTTCGACGATGACGCCTGAGCCGAGCGCGTCAGCCTCACCCGTGAGATTCTCCATCTCCGCCAAGAGAGTGATCATGTCTAGGAATTCCTCGACTCCTTGGCCGGTCGTGGCCGAAAGGGCTACGACCGGCACCTCTCCCCCATAACCTTCGACCAAGATGCCGTGCTCGGCAAGACTGGCCTTGGTGCGTTCGAGGTCGGCGGCAGGTTTATCTACCTTGGTAATAGCCACAAGGTGGGGGAGCGCACTTTCCTTAATATATTTGTAGACCTCAAGCGTTTGCGGTTTGACTCCGTCTTCGGCGGAGACTACGAGTACCGCAATGTCGGCCACATTGGCACCCCGGGTGCGAATCTGACTGAAGGCTTCGTGCCCCGGCGTGTCGAGGAAGGTTATGCGTAAAATGGCACCGTCAGGCTTGGCGCGACGCACTTCATAAGCGCTGATGTGTTGAGTGATACCACCGGCTTCCTTTTCCGTAATGTTCGTTTTTCTAATGTAGTCAATAAGAGTCGACTTGCCGTGGTCGATATGTCCGAAGATGCCGACTACTGGCGGACGAGGAATACCACTATCTTTTTGTACGGAGTTAATCATATTGCAATTTCATACCTTATCACACTTCGACTCGCTTTCGCTACTCAGTGCAGGCAAAAATGTTCTTAAAACACTTAACAAAAAGATGTTAATATTAAAGTTATAAGTATTTATATAACCACATGAGCACAAAAATAAAGATATTGATCAGTGCAATTGTGATTGGAGTTGTTTATAACTTTTATATTTTTTCTCGACCACTTCCTTCCGAAGGGTGGGCTGGCATATCGCAAAGTTTAGGATTTGTTTTTGGAGCAATTGCTATTGCAATTATTTTTGGAATAGCAGGATTTCTTTTTACCAAACTTGATACCTCATGGGGGCAAAGGTTCTTACAATGCTTCACTTGGTTCGGGTTTGCTCTTGTTGTGATTCTTCCAATGGTTTTAATTGTAGGTCGTGTGCTAGCACCTTCGAGAAATGCGGCTTGGCGAGCAGCGAATCCGCCTTATCAAAATTATGATTCCAACGCGCCTTATTACCAAGCTCCATTGCAAAAACCTTGAATTAGTAAGTAATTGAAGAATCCGAACATCTCTAGCGGTCGCAGAGAATGTTCGGATATTTACATAATCTCTTGTTCGGTCGCCCGGAAGAATCTGACGTGTTTTAAGAGCCCGCATTCGTTTAGGTATTCTACAAATTCTTTAGGTAGGCCTGGGCCGAGCCAGACGCTTTTTTGAATTAATGTAAAGCCTAGTCCCACAAGCTCCTCGCGTAGCCATTCACGGTATCTCTTTCTTTTTTCCGGAATGTCGAAGATGACAATTAATTTCTTAGGCTTCTCTCTGTTATCGAGAATATTTTCTGGTTTGAAAAACTTTCTGATACTGGAGACTTCTTTATTTAAAAAACCTTGTCCATCTGCGGTTACAGATAATTCCTTGTCTGTTTTTCTGAGAAAACCTTCTCTCTTTAGCCTATTTACGATCGCTTCGACCGACCGAGTATTTATTTTCTTCCCTCGAATGGTTTCTCCGTATAAATATTCGTAAAGGGCGGCGTTGCCGATAGGGTGGTATAAGGCCGCTATCCTTAAAATGTCCTTGGTTAAACTCATTACATTATTTTATCACGCCCAAACATTTATAGCGGTCGCAGAAAATGTTCGGAGTAGTGCTGGACAAGATGTGGTTTAAGTAGTAATGTAAAAATCGGAGGTTTGCATGAAGTCCTTCTTTTGTGTTCTTTTGAACCGTCACAATGTTCTTGTCTTTGGCGGTGGGCTGTTCCACTCAGATTGCTCGCGTTGCGGGCAGAACGATGACTGGAACATCCTCGAGAGGTTTTACCACTGGGCTAAGGGGCTCGTGGTAGCTACCTGATTACCCTCGCATCTTACTGAGCCTCGCGCTCGCTGTGGGTGCGAGGTTTCTGTTTGATAAAAGACTTATAAATAATTATGATGGGCAACATGAATTTCTTCCAGAATTTATTCAAGAAAAAGCGCATCTTTCTCGACTACGCCTCCGCTACTCCGGTCTTGCCGGAAGTGAAAAAGGAGATGGAGAAATATTTTTCAAAGGAATTTTATAATCCCAACGCCATTTACGAGGAAGGCGTGAAGGTGAGAGGGGAAGTTGAAGAGTGCCGCATCAGGATTGCGAAGATCCTCGGCGTTGCGAAAGAATCAATCATCTTCACTGCAGGTGGCACGGAGGCGAATGTTTTGGCAGTCAGAGGCGTAAAGTTAGGTAATGTCATTGTCGAGCCGGAAAGTCACCCGTCCGTTAGCGAGGCGGTGCGAAAAAATAGTGCTCGGGAAGTTGTTCTCGTTTCGAGTGTTACTACAGACAACAAGCTTGGTAGGAAAATTCGCGAAGAGAGAAAGAAAAATAGTTCGACTTCGCTCACTACAAGTAATTCCGAGTACCCACTCCTCCACATCGATGCTTCGCAGAGTGCCAACTACTTCGCTGTTGGACTTGAAACACTTGCGTGTGATCTCCTAACTCTCGATTCGGCAAAACTCTATGGGCCGAAAGGTATCGGGGCCTTGGTTGTGAGAAAGGGTGTGAAGTTAGAACTCCCGCCGTTCGGCACCCCGCCAGTACCGCTTATAGCAGGATTCGCCAAAGCATTCGAGATCGCTGTTCGTGATAGGGAACAAGAGAAGCTGCGTCTTCTCTCGTTGAGCGCTCTGTTTGCTGAAACCGTTCTGAAAGCGTTACCCCAAGCCCAAGTCAATCTCACCCCACCGAATATCATTCACGTATCCATTCCCGGAATCCTTCCTGAACTCCTCGTCCTTGCTCTAGACCGTACGGGTGTTATGGTCTCTGCTGGGCCAGCTTGCAACTCAAACAAGCCAGAACCACCAGAGACACCAGTACGCTTTTCACTTGGAAGATTCACGACCGAACGAGAAGTGAAAGAAGCTATAGAAATTTTTTGCCGTTTAGCCTCAAAAGTGATAAAATAGTTCGACAGGCTCACTATAAATAGATATGCAGCCATTTAATCATTTCACCACCAAGGCTAAGGAAGTCATCCGGAAGGCTCATGAGCTGGCTATTGAACGCGGACAAAACCACGTCAATCCAATCCATCTTCTCGCCGCTCTGCTTCTCCAGGAAGAGTCTATGGCCATCTCTATTATGGAAAAGATGGATGTTGACACTATTCTCCTTACCGACTCTATCCTCGACCTGATTGAAAGTCCCGAGGTGAGCCAGACCATCTCGCCTTCGTATCAGATCTATCTCACACCAGAGCTCGCTCACACCATCGAGACTTCAAGCAAGGTGGCGCAATCCTTGGGCGATGAGTTCGTCTCGACCGAACACCTCTTCATCTCGCTCCTTGATGTGCCCGGCGAAGCGCGCGAACTATTAATGAAGTTTAAGATTGACCGCCAGACGGTGGTGAGGGTCCTCGAAGAACTCAAGCGCACTAGTCCTACCGAGCCGAAAGAGGTTAAGAAGTTTAAATCACTTACCAAGTACACACGTTCGCTCACAACTTTAGCCAGGAACAACAAACTTGACCCGGTCATCGGACGTGACGATGAAATCTCGCGCATCATCCAGATCCTCTCTCGTAGGACCAAGAACAACCCGATACTTATCGGTGAAGCTGGTGTTGGCAAAACCGCTATTGCGGAAGGTCTCGCCATCAGGATTGCCACAGGCAATGTGCCTGAATC
>JAUSGP010000018.1 GCA_030674415.1 bacterium
TTAAAATCAGACCATAGAATGCCTAAATACATAATTGAAATGGTAGTCAATTTTTGCTAAGCTTATTGATAACAAATCACCCCGTGAGATGCTTACGCAAGTAACTATCTAACGGGGCGGGCATATCGGCCTGACATAGAGTAATTACTGAGTTGGGGAAGGAAGCGCGCATCAAGTTGTGGCGTTTTTATTTTGACCCAAAAATGCTGAATGTGAATTTAAACGAATGTATGAGCATAGATCCTTAGTCAGGATCTCTTCCACAAGGGAATAGCTCGTTTATTCGTAAGAAGTTCTTACATTCGCTACACATCATGCAGAAAACCATTCAGAATCTTATCGCTAAGATTTACTCTCACGGCAATTTCCTACTCTCTGGCGCCCTCATGCTCGGACTATTCCAGTTCCCATCTCTTCCTATACAGACGCTAGCCAGTGCGCCGCTTAAAAAGAGCGTCGAAGCTACTATCGAGCAGCTCGACACCAGAAATGAGATTGCGATGACGGAAGCTTTTTTCGGTTTGGAGGCAAAACTGCCTGAAACTAAGGCCATGATCGACAAGAAGGTTGAGTTCGTCAGCACTCGCGGTGCCTATCCAGCCTCGCTCGCTGTTATTGAAAAGCATGAAGACACTATCCGTGAGAAGGCCATAGAGAATGGCGTGCCTCAAGACGTCGCTATCGGCGTGGGCCTTCTCGAAAATGGTGGATCGGACACCGCCAAGTCTCCCGCAGGTGCTCTCGGCGTCTACCAACTCATGCCCGGCACCGCCCGCTCTCTGGGTCTCAAAGTGACTAAGTCGATAGATGAACGCAAGATCCCGGAGAAGAACATTGATGCCGGCATGCGCTATCTCAAAGGCAACTTCGAACGTTTCGGTGACTGGGGTCTCGCCACTTGGGCGTATCATGCCGGAGAGGGCAACGTCTCCAACGCGATCAAGATTTACGCCAAGGCTAACCACAATGTAACGTTGGCGGGTGTAAAGGACGCGAAGTCCATGCGCGCGTATGTCGAGAAGTATGGCATCACCATACACAAACTGCTTTCGGACCCAGCAGTCAAGAAATTCACTAATAAGCTCAAAGATGACTCGCAAGGCTATCCCTACAAGGTCATCGCTACCGCCAAGCTCTTCAAGGAGAAGCCAGAGAAGGGAGAAAAAGTAAATGATGGCGTGAAGATCAAGTCTGGCAAGAGCAAGTAATTCTAGTGTCTAGTACCCTTACGAATAGGGCATGCGAATAATAAAAACAAGCCCGAACGCTGACAGCAAAGTCATACGCTCGGGCTCGAGCCTTCCACCGGAATCGCCGTCTCGGCGGTTTTTGGTTTCAGGAGGTGCCAGGCTTCCACATACTGCAGCCAGTCTATCTTGATTTTTTTGTTCCCCTTAAAGTAGTCTGACCACTTCAAGTCTGCTGGCACATAGATTGTTTGGCTTTTACCACCCATCACTTCAGAAGGAACTACAAGAAACTGTGGACCTGAAACCGAGTTCACCTGAAGGATTTGAAAATCAAACTCGTGCGCATTCCTCACTGCGAAATGCCAATACTCTCGTCCCATCTGTCTCCACGTTTTGTTACAGATCACAAGCCGACAACTTCTATTGTTGAGTAAAAGTCGTTTCTTGAGATGTTTGATATTGGAGATTTGCTTTCTGCGTATTGGCTTAGCTTCGATTCCTAGCTCCGAAACTTTTTTGAGCAAGGCAGCAAGGTCCGGATCCGAGAGTAATGAGTCTGTTGCCGCTACCACTCTCTTTTTTCGTAGGCAAACCTGTCTTCTGACCACACCGCTTGGCCGACGGGGAATGATCTTACTGAAGTATACGTAGAAAATCTGCTGAACCCTTTGATAGGTTCGGCCGATATCGGAAGCGATCTCATGAAGGGTGTCGCAGCCCTGGAACCTCTCCTTCATCGTATCAAAGTCGGGAAGAGCGGACAGTCTGCCCACGTAGTTTGCTTCATAAGCCTTGCTCGACTCTTCTTCGGTCGTGTAGGGTTTTCTTTTAAACCACGGCTTTTTCTCGTTTCCCATGCCTCGGCATTCAAAGCATAGGTGCAGTTCTTGATTTGTAACTTTCCGGACGTACTCCGTGCTGCCACACTTCTGGCATTCTCTCTTCGGTTTTCCGATTACCGGACTAGCCATCCCCACCTGCTTTCAAAGAACAATGGCGAGATTCTACATTGGTTTTCAAGCAAAATCAAGAGTTCGTACATTAATGCTAAATTCGTTATAATTCTTGAATATGAAAGGTACTTATACTGTTAAGACTCAAGCCTTCGAAGGACCGCTCGACCTGCTTCTTGAACTTGTGACTAAGAGGAAGCTCTTCGTCAATGACGTTTCTCTCGCCCAGGTGACGGACGACTTCATAGCTTATATCGAAGAACACCAAGAATTTCCGATAGGCGAGTCGGCCGAATTCATCTTGATTGCTTCAACTCTAATGCTCGTCAAGTCTCGTTCTCTCTTGCCGATGTTAGAGCTGACAGAGGAAGAAGAAGAGAGCATACATGACTTAGAAGACAAGCTTGTCCTCTACGCGAGAGTGAAAGAACTCTCTGCTGGATTGAAAAGCATTTTCGGCAAACGCATCATCTTCGAGAAGACGCCGAGTAGAAATACTGCTATCGTCTTTTCTCCTGATTCCAAAACAGACACAGCCAATCTATTGGCGGCACTTCTGCGTGTGATCGAATCTCTGCCGAAGAAGGAAGTGTTGCCGAAAGTGGTTGTTAAAAAAGTTATTAGTTTGGAGGAAATGATTGAAAGGTTGGCGGAGAGGATTTCGAAAGCGGGGAAGTTTCGCTTAAGTGACATGAAGCACAAAGACAAGATTTCTATTATCGTGGGATTCCTTGCTATGCTTGAACTTGTTAAGCGTGGAGCCATACGCGTGACGCAAGAAGGTGGGGATATACATATTGAGTCGGAAGGTATCAATACGCCTCACTATGTATAATTTTCAATTTTCAATTTAGAATTTTCAATGAAACTAGAACAAAAAATAGAAGCAGTACTCTTTTTCCGCAACGAACCTGTAACTTTCGCGGAGCTTTCGAAATTACTTGACGTTCCGTCAGAGGATGTAAAATTATCAATTTCCAATTTGCAAAAGGAATACGAAAACAGGGGAGTGGTAATTGTTACTGACGGAGAATCAATAAGTTTTGGCACCAGTCCAGCTAATTCAGAATTGATTGAAAAAATGCAGAAAGAGGAGCTCTCGCGCGAGCTCGGCCGAGCAGGACTTGAGACGCTCTCCATCATCCTCTACCGCGGACCGGTCTCGCGACGCGAGATTGACCATATCCGCGGGGTCAACTCCGGCTTCATCTTGCGTACCCTTCTCATTCGCGGTCTTATCGAGCGAGCGGAATCGGATGGCGACCCTTCGACCATGCTCAGGGCAGGAAGGAGCTATAGTTACAAAGCCACTCTCAAACTATTGCAGTATCTCGGAGTGACAGAGCGCGAAGATCTTCCTGATTTTGCCAATGCTTTCAAAAAGATTCAGGAATTCGTTAAAACTTCCGAACCAGATGAATAATCAATTCCTCACCAATCGCGAGTCTGAAATAAAATTTTTTGCCGTCCTTTTCCTGGTTTTATCAATACTCATGGTTCTTTCTTATATCTTAGGCTCGAGGGTAAAGAGGGGAGATTCTTCTGTCCCGACAGAAACTGTTTCGCATGAATTTCCAACAATTGCTATTGAAGCGCGGGCCGCCTATGTCTACGACGCGCGCACTAAGACGGTGCTCTATGCTAAGAATGAAAATATCAGAATGCCTCTGGCCTCGCTGACCAAGCTCATGTCGGCCTTGGTCGCCACCGAACTCTCGTCTGATTACACTACGGTGGTTGTGAGTCGCGATAGTATCGCGACTGACGGAGACAGCGGGTTATTGTCGGGCGAAAGGTGGAATCTCAAAGATCTTCTCGACTTCTCACTCATCACTTCGTCCAATGACGGTATCCGGGCGGTGGCGCTTACCCTCGGCGCTCTCGATCGCTCCGATGTTACCTCCGATGAGATACTTACTGACTTCGTGGGGGAGATGAATAAGAAGGCCTCGGTTCTCGATCTCAAGAACACTTACTTCTGGAATGAAACTGGTCTGGATGAGTCCGAAGTGAAGGGCGGTGCCTACGGCACCGCCAAGGATATGGCGACCCTTCTTGAATACATCATCACTTATCATCCGCAAGTTCTCGAGGCCACCCAGGATGCCTCTGCTACTATTTCATCAGCAGAGTTCTCCCACCCGGCCAAGAACACCAATTCTCTAGCTGGCGAGATCCCCGGGCTAATCGCATCTAAAACCGGCTTCACCTCAACGGCGGGCGGTAACCTGGTGTTCGCATTTGACCCCGAGCTCGGCCGCCCGATTATTGTCACTATCTTAGGCTCTACTTCTGATGGTCGCTTCGAAGATGCGAGGAAGCTCATTAATGCTACTCTCGAGTATATAAATCAATAATTATGTGCGGGATAACTGGAATTACTGATAAAAGCCATATTTCTCAAGAGCTAATTGAGAAGATGACACGCACCCTCGCTCATCGCGGGCCGGATGATGAGGGCTATTTTGTTGACGATTCTGTGGGTCTAGGCATGAGGCGTCTGGCTATTATTGATCTTGTGCGTGGGGACCAACCAATCTCATCTCACGACGGGCGTTACCTCATCTTCTTCAACGGAGAGATATATAATTACAAAGAGATAAAAAAGGAACTAGGGGAGTATCCGTTTAAAACTGACTCTGACACGGAAGTGATTCTTGCTGGATTTATAAAGTGGGGCGCAGATGTTTTGCCTCGTTTGCGCGGCATGTTTGCCTTCGCTATTTATGACAAAGAAGAGAAGAAGGTTTTTATCGCCCGTGACTTCTTTGGTATCAAACCTCTTTATTATCTCAAGAATGGAGATAATATTTCTGCTTTCTCTTCAGAAATAAAATCTTTCTTGGGACTTCCCGGATTCAAGCCAGAGGTCAATGACCAAGCGGTCTACAACTATCTTTCGTATCAATACAATCCGCTCAAAGAAACTTTTTTCAAGAACGTATTTAAACTTTTGCCGGGGCACTTTATAACCGCAGATCTAAAAACAGGGAGTTTTGTTGAGAAGCGATACTGGCAGTTCAAGTTTGTTCCCGACGAATCTCTTGCTGAAGAAGAAACGAAGAAGAAAATATTAAAGACGATGGAGGATTCAGTAGCACATCACATGATAGCTGATGTGCCTGTAGGCTCGTTTCTCTCTGGTGGAATCGACTCTTCCATAATTGCAACTTTGATGCAAAAAATCAGAGGAGAAAAGAAAATAAAGACATTTACCGTAGGGTTCGAGTCACTCTCGGAAGGCGTGGAGGCCAAAGAGACTTCAGAACCTTTAGGAACGGACCATACAGAAATCACGGTGGGGGCTAAGGAATACTTCGAAGCTTTACCAAAGGCAATCTACCATTTCGATGAGCCGGTTGCGGACCCATCGGCGCTCGGGCTCTACTTCTTGGCGCGCGAGGCGAGGAAGTCGGTCAAGGTGGTGCTCTCTGGCGAGGGCGCCGACGAACTATTTGGAGGCTACAATATCTACCTTGAGCCCTTCGCCAGACGCTATATCGCGTGGCTACCCCACCTCGTTCTTCAATTTCTAGCATCACTTCCTCTGCGTGGCAGTAACTACGCCGAGCGAGCACTCTCCAAGCTCGAAGATTGGTATATCGGGAACGCTTCTATATTCAAGCCTTCTGAAATAAAGGATCTCTGGCGCGGTGAATCTATGTCAAGGTTGAACCTTGACAGCATATATGAAGAGGTAAAAGGTTTCTCTGACTCGACCAAGATGCAATATATAGATATTAATACGTGGTTAGTAGGGGACATTCTCGCCAAGGCGGACAAGATGACTATGGCTCACTCGCTGGAACTACGAGTTCCTTTTCTTGATACTAAAGTCGCAGATTTAGCTGCAACTTTACCTGACAGATTTAAGTGGCGCTCCGGTGTGACCAAGTATCTGTTGCGTGAGGCTTTTAAATCAATCCTGCCGGAATCGACCAGGATGAGGAAAAAATTAGGATTTCCTGTGCCTATATCCTCATGGCTTAATGAAAAACATTTCGAAAAAATTTTAAGCAATTCTTATATCCAAACACATTTCAACCTCGAACAAATTAAAAAACTCTTCCAAAATAGAGAAATTAACGCCAGAAAAATTTATCTCCTCTTAGCGCTTTCAATTTGGTACAATACCTTTATCAAAGCTAACAGCTAATAGCTGACAGCTTACAGCTTATGGACATTCTTAAAATTATAGTTCCTACAGTCCTCACTTTCTCCATTGGGATATTCATCACCCCGTTTTTCACCCGTTACTTCTACAAATACAAAATGTGGAAGAAGTCCGCCCGCATACACTCGGATACCTCCGAAGCTTTCGGTGCCATTCACAATACTGATCATGAAGTAAGCACTCCACGTGTCGGGGGAGTAATTATCTGGGTCTCGGTGCTTTTCACGGTGTTGACCATCTTTCTTCTCTCGAAGATTTTTCCTGCAGGTTTTTTCGGAGGAGAGTTCAGCATCTTTCAACAGCTCAACTTCTTCAGCAGGAGTCAAACGGTAGTTCCTCTCGGGGCCTTCTTCCTCGCGGCCATCATCGGCCTTCTCGATGACTTTCTTCAGATTTTCGGACAGGGAAGCTATGCTAGAGACCCTCTGATCTATCGCAAGGTTAAGATAGTCTTCATCACTCTTATAGGTCTCTCTATTGCATTATGGTTCTACTACAAGCTCGACTTCGTATCGGTGCACGTACCGTTTCTGGGCGAGTGGTGGCTAGGCATGTGGTTTATCCCGTTTTTTGTCATGGTAATGCTTGCGACCTTCTCAACCTCTGTCATTGACGGATTAGATGGCCTAGCTGGAGGAGTATTGGCCTCATGCTTCACGGCTTTCGCAGTCATTGCCTTTCTCGGTGCTCAATATGATATCTCCGCTCTCTCGGGCGCTATTGCCGGGGGTATCCTGGCCTTTCTCTGGTTTAATGTCCCGCCGGCGCGTTTCTACATGGGCGAGACGGGGATGCTTGCTTTGTGCGTCGTGTTGGCGGTGATTGCATTTCTCACCGACTCTGTGCTTCTTTTGCCGGTAATCGCCCTCCCTTTGGTGGCTACTACGCTCTCCGTCATTATTCAGATAATTTCCTACAAATTCTTCAATAAGCGCCGAGTTTTACTCGTAGCCCCTCTGCATCACCACTTCCAGGCGCTCGGCTGGCCGCGGGAGAAAGTGGTCATGCGTTATTGGATTGTCTCTGTTATATGCGCCATAACTGGCGTCATCCTCTACCTTGTCAGTTAAAATTAAACATCTTAAAAATTGGTACGAATCGCACGAGAGGCAGGTATCTACCCTCTCTCTTTTAGCCGGCTTCGTTTTCGATTCGCTTACGCTCCAGCGTATTGACGCCTTGCGCGACAATCTCTGGCTAGTCATTAATCTCTTGGCGGTTGGTCTCTCTATCATTCTTCTACACAGGCAGGAGAATGCGAGGCGTGAGGGAGCTCTTGGCGGCAGGCACTTTTGGCTTGTTAACATTCTGCAATTCGGACTTGGTAATATTCTCGGCGGCTTCTTCGTACTCTACTTCCGGAGTGGTACGCTCGCGGTCTCGTGGCCGTTCTTGCTCATCCTCTTGGTAGCTTTGGTGGCCAACGAACTTTTCCAGAAACGCTACGCGCGACTCGTCTTCCAGATTTCGTTCTTCTACCTCGCGCTCTTTTCCTTCGCTATCTTTATGGTGCCAATACTGGTGCATCGGATCGGGCCAGAGGTCTTCCTCCTCTCCGGAGTGATCAGCTTGGTCGTCCTCTGGCTCTTTATCCAGGCACTCAAGCGCTTCACTAAGGAGAAGTTCCGCGGGGCTGCTTCACTTCAGACATTGGTGGGGGCAATCGTAACTATCTTTCTTACTCTTAACTTGCTCTACTTCACCAATCTTATTCCACCCATCCCGCTCTCGCTTAAGGAAGCGGGCATTTATCACTCTCTCGTCCGCTCGGCCAACGGGGATTACACGCTCGGCGGTGAGAAGAAGGGGGTGCTCGAATTTCTACACTTCCGGAACAACGTGCATTGGATAAATGGCAAAACTCTCTATGCTTACAGCGCTGTCTACTCGCCAGGATCTCTTAATACCACCATAGTCCACGAATGGCAGTATCAAGACCAGGAAACGAAGAAATGGGTGACCACTACGCGCGTGCCCCTACGTCTCTCTGGTGGCCGAGCGAACGGCTTCCGCACTTATTCCGCCAAGTCGAGCCTGACTCCCGGACCCTGGCGCGTCAATGTCTCCACCCCGCGCGGTCAGCTCATAGGCCGTATCAATTTCGTGGTTATCCCTACGGCTACAGAATCGCCACTTGTCACTACGGTCAAAGATTGACTTCAGGCAGCGAGGAAATGTGGGAGCTTGCTCACACAGAGTCCGAGCGAACCTGAAGCGACGCGAAGCGTTGACGCAAAGCTAGTTTTGAGTCATGATGAAATTAATGAAAAAGATATTGGCCAGG
>JAUSGP010000026.1 GCA_030674415.1 bacterium
CTCTATGTCAGGCCGATATGCCCGCCCCGTTAGATAGTTACTTGCGTAAGCATCTCACGGGGTGATTTGTTATCAATAAGCTTAGCAAAAATTGACTACCATTTCAATTATGTATTTAGGCATTCTATGGTCTGATTTTAAACGCAAAAATAACGAAGAAAAATTAAATTTGCATTAGTTTACTAAATATGATATAATAAACAAAGGAGGTTTTCAGATGCAACTCGATCAGTACCAGCGGAGGGCGATGCTCTACAACGCAGAAGAAGTCCTTTACCGTGGCGACTTCATTGCCCATGGTCCACAACAAAACGGGAAATATCGCTACCTTGGCGATGTCCTCCAGCAGGACAAAGTGTGGCTTCTCGAGTGTCACGGTGTCGGCCATTTGGTGGCCAATTATGTCCAGCACGCCATCATGGGGATCTTTGGACTCCCGATGGGCACCAAACTCGATGATCGCACCATGCTCGCCTTCAGCGAAGCCAAGGACGCGGTCAATACCGGCACGCAGCCGGAAGAAGCATGGCCAAAGTGGTACACCGAAAGCATGCCCCAACCAGTGGGAGTAACTGGATAACGCGCTCATCGCGAAGTGTCCGTCATTTGACGGGCACTAGCGGTGGGTTTTTGTTTATATAAAAAGCTGCGCGGTTGGCGATCCGCGCAGCTCCTGAAATCCACCCATTCGTCTTTCCTAAGCCGACTTCTGAAGACGCTCCACCGCCCTCTTGATCTTCCCCGCGAATTGAGCGGGTTTATCGAGGGCGGCGGTGGTGAAATCGATATCCGTACCGACCTCGCTCACTGCAGTAGTACCGAACTCAGAACCTCTCTTAATCACCATGATGGTGACCTTCAACCTTGTCTCAATCTTCGGTGCCGCCATATTCTGCCTCGCAAATGTGATGTGTGCTAAGACCGGCAACAAATTATCATATTTTTATTAGTTAGTCAAATTAAAAGTTTTTCTAGAGCTGGCCTCTGGGCTATAAGATGGCCGCTGCCGAAGACCGCAAATATGCTTTTACCCTCTTTCCACTGTTTCTCAATTTCGGAAACGATACTCACTTCGCGAGCGTCGGTTAAAATAGTTGCCACCTCATTTATCCTGGTGCCAGTCCTGTTTGGATCTGCTAGTTGATTCATGTTGTCATTCATATCAAGACCTTTGCCGACTATCCTTTTATAAATTTCTTTTAAGTTGGCTGGAGAAAAATCTATTCCCGCCCAGACGTCGCTTCGCCTTCTGTCGTTACACCATCTTTCAATTTCTTCTTCAAAGTTTTCAGTCATATTATTGCGCTGGTAACTGTCCAACCTATTAATAAATCTCATCAAAAGCACCTCCTCTTTGGGAATCTCCGGGAACTGCTCCGCAAGCTCTTCGAGACTCGGATCTGGCGATATTACAGGAATACCAACTTTATTAGCCAAGAAAGTTACAAGGCTCGCCTCTGTCCCGCGAGTAATAGCAAGCTCTTCACTTTCTTCCATCCGGCGCAAACCTCCCTCCACAAGCACTACTTTCTCCCACCCTTCCGCAGTTTTTAAGAATCTTGCCCAATATTCTCTTAAGATCGGATACTGATGATTATTTGGATCCTTTGAATGATTAGCGCCGAAATAAAACAAAACTTGCCCTGGCTTTTCTATCTCAAAAGTAAAGGGGCTCGATCCATATTTCTGACTTACCTCTGCATATTTTTCTCTCGGAAGGAGTAAATCTTTTATTTCCATACTTTAAAAATGCTTAACCAACATTTTTATGGATTCAGCCTTTTCACGTCCCTTGGGAGATACGTGGCTTCGCGGACGTTGGGGAGGTCGAGGATTTTCATGATAAAGCGAGCGGGGCCGATGCCTGCGCCACCGTGCGGAGGGCAACCGTAGCGGAAGAAGTTGATATAGTCCTTGAGCGGTTCAAGGTCCATGACTCCAGTTTTAAAATCTTTGTCCTGTGCCTGTTTCTCAAGAATCTCTGGGCGATGTTCTCGCTGAGCAAGAGTTGTCACCTCGATACCTTTGTAGAGAAGATCGGCTCGGCGGGCGCGATTATCATTTTCTGGATCGAGCATGTGATAAAAGGGCGACTTGGATTTATGGTAATCAGTAAGAAAAACAAATTCGTGACCATGTTTTTCCCTCATATAGTCGCATATTGCACGCTCTTCCTCTGGCGAGACGTCGTGATCTTCAGCACTTGGTACACCCTTATCCTCAAGAATTTTCTTGGCCTCAACCATGGTAATTCTCGGGAACGGTTGTGTTGGAACCGTAATGTCGAGTTCTGGAAACTTATCTTTAAGCTGTTTGAACCCGGCCACTATCATCCCCTCTTCCGCGTCCATGATGTCGTGATGATTGTTGATATAGGAGATCTCGAAGTCCCAACCGGTAAACTCTGTCATATGACGGGTAGTGAATGATTCTTCTGCGCGGAAAACCGGCGCCACCATGAAGACCTTTTCTAAACCAGAGGACATAGCCATCTGTTTGTAGAATTGTGGAGACTGGGCAAGGTAAGCTTTCTTATCGAAATATTTAACTTCAAAAACATCTGCTCCAGACTCTGACGGAGTAGACATCAAAGCCGGTGGATAAAGCTGGATAAAGTCATTCTCATCCCAGTATTTTCTCCAACCTTTTTCAAATTCAGTCCAGACTTTAAATATCTTTGCTTTCTCCGGCTTTCGTAGGTCTAGCCAACGATAGTCGAAACGAGTGGGAGCTTCTGTTTCTTCGTCAGAACCTTTTGTTACGACAGGGATAGGCAATTCTGGCTCTGCCACAGATAGCACCTCAATCTTAGTCGGATGCATCTCGCTACCGCCCGGCGCCTGCGGAGCGTCCTTCATCTCCCCTGTCGCCCGGATGACGCTTTCCAATGAAAGATTCTTAGCCGTCTCGAATTCCGGATTGTCGGCAGTAACAACTACCTGTGTTAAACCCTTGAGGTTCCTCACCACGATAAAAACGATCTTCGACTGTATTCTTAGTGCCTGTACGAATCCCTGTATCATTTTAGTAAAGTTTTAATCCAACTAGCTCCCGAACTTTCTCCATTTTTGCTTCAGCATGTTCGCGGGCAACCTTGCCACCCTCTTTTAACACTTCGAGCACAGCAGACTTATCTTCCTCGAGCGCCTGCCTCCTCTCGCGCATAGGGGTGATGAGGGTCTTCAAATCCTCGATGAGGAGCTCTTTTAGCTTCTTGTACTGGCCCTTGTTCTCAGCGTAGATCACTTCCAAGTCGTTCTTGTTCCGGAGGAGCGAATGAATGGCGTAGACGTTTGTAGGAATCTCCGACTCCGAACCGGAGTCGGTGACGATAGACATGACCGCATCAGTAATTTCTTCATCAGTGCCGAAAAGCGGAATGGTATTGCCATAACTCTTACTCATCTTCCTACCATCAGTACCAGGTACGGTAGCGACACTATCTAGAATCATCGGTTCGGGTAATTTAAACATCTCACCAAATATCCGGTTGAATTTCTCCGCTGTATCCCGAGCAATCTCAACATG
>JAUSGP010000030.1 GCA_030674415.1 bacterium
CGGAATTTTGACAGAGCCGTCGGCTTGCTGATAATTCTCGATGATAGCAACAGGGATACGACTCAGGGCAATTGCGGTGGCATCATTCATATGAACAGGTTCAATGGAGCCATCAGCACGTTTGACCCTAGTATTGAGACGACGAGATTGAAAATTACCTGTGAGATCGGAGGTGTGAGTCTCACGATATTTATTCTGCCCCGGCATCCAGGTCTCGATATCAATCTGACGATAATCTGGGAAACCCATGTCTCCGGTGCAAATCATTACTACTTGGTATGGTAATTTTAGTGCCTGTAGAATTTCTTCCTGGATCGAAACCAGAAATTCCTGCTCCTTAAGGGAGTCTTCCGGCAGTGTAAATGATTCCATCTCAAGCTTATCGAAGTGGTGCCGGCGGAAAATTCCTCCGGAATCCTTGCCGTAAGTCCCCGCTTCACGGCGGAAGGCAGTAGAGTATCCAGCCAGGCGAATAGGCAAGTCCTTCTCATCGATGATCTTATCCATGTACATGGGACCAAGAGTATGCTCTGCGCTACCGATGAGCATGAGATCATCGTTCGGAAACATATAATGTTCATCGGGCGTCATGAAGCGAGCCATGCGATTTTGCACTGCGGTCTTAACCAAAACTGGAGGAATAACCGGAGTAAATCCCCTCTTGACCAAAAGATTGAAAACGAACTGAATCAAAGCAAACTGCATGAGAGCAAGACCTCCCTTAATGTAAGCGAGACGCGGACCTCCGACTTCGGCAGCTGTGTCGGTATCAATAATATCCAAGTTCCTACCGATTTCATCATGCTCTTTGGGAGTGAAGTCAAACTTGGGGATATCGCCCCACTGCCTAATAACTTTGTTCCCACTTTCATCCTTACCCACCGGAGTATCGGCAGAATAGATGTTGGGCACTCTTATCATCAGCGCGACAAACTGCTTATCGAGTTCGGCGTATCGGGTTTCTAGATCTTCCAGATCGGTCTTGATTTGACTGCCTAAAGCATGGTCGCGAGCATGAGCGGCTTCCCTCCTCTTCTGATTGAGAGAGTCAATCTCGATGCGCAGTTTCTTCCTCTCTTCGGAGACACGCAAGATCTCATCGACATCTATGTCGCGGTTCTTGTTCTTGGCGGCCCTTTCTACAAGCTCCTTATTTTCTTTAATAAACTTAATATCGAGCATAATTAGCTTTTAGCTGCTAGGTTCTAGCTGCTAGCTTAAATACATAATACAAGAATGTTACTATAAATAAAATGATAAGAGGATTATCCAAAGAAGAATACCCAGAGTTACTAGTCGAGATTCCAGAACCTCCCAAACAACTTAGATACGAGGGTGAACTTCCTATCCACGGTAACAAGCTTCTCGCAGTAGTCGGCTCGCGGAAGTACTCTGCCTATGCCAGAGAGGTTTGCGAGGCGCTCATCACGGGGCTCGCCGGAGAACCGGTCACCATAGTTTCTGGTCTGGCCTTGGGCATAGATTCGGTCGCCCATAGAGCAGCCATGCGCGTAGGCCTTCAAACCATCGCTCTGCCCGGCTCGGGACTTGATAGGAAAGTAATTCATCCCCGTTCGCATGCTAGTCTCGCAGATGAAATTGTGAGAGCCGGCGGTGGCCTAATGTCCGAATACGATGACACCATGCCCGCTGGAGTCTGGGCCTTTCCAAAACGCAATCGCATCATGGCCGGCATGTGTCACGCTACCATAGTGATCGAAGCGGAGAAGAGGTCAGGCACCCTCATCACCTCTCGTCTAGCCACCGAATACAATAGAGATGTCGGCGCTGTACCCGGGCCGATTCACTCGTCCACTTCCGAAGGCCCACACATGCTCATACGTCTCGGTGCCGCCCTCATCCGCGACCATAATGATATTTTAGAACTGCTCGGACTGAAGAGAAGAGATGAGAACCCGACCTTGATGGATATAGAAGACCTGAGTGACGAAGAAAAGATTTTTATAAAAATTTTAGAAACCCCCTGCTCGCGCGATGAGCTGATCCGCAAAAGCAAGCTCGACACCGGCTCCGCCTCGGCCATCCTCTCGCTTTTGGAAATTAAAGGTTTGATTAAAGAAGAACTAGGGGAAGTAAGGAAGACTTTTTGAAACCCGAAGTTTGCATTAAAAATTTTTATGTAGTATTTGTTAAGTCCTGTATGAAGTTGCTAATTGTAGAAAGTCCGTCGAAAGCAAAAACTATCGAGAAATATCTTGGCAGTGATTTCCGCGTGGTTGCTTCCGTCGGCCATGTGCGAGATTTACCTAAATCAAACAAGGCCGCTATCGATGTACCCGGCGGATTCATCCCCCACTACGAAGTGACCAAGGGCAAAGAGAAAGTGATTGCCCAGATAAAATCTCTGGCCAAGAAAGCTGATGAGGTATTACTTGCAACAGACCCCGACCGCGAAGGCGAGGCTATTGCATGGCATGTGGCCCAAGCCTGCGGCTTAACCAACGACAAACGACCGACAACCGACAACGTAAAAAGGATTGTTTTCCATGAGATTACTAAAGAAGCGGTAGAGGAAGCGCTCGAACATCCTCGTGAGATAGACCAGAGTCTGCGCGAAGCCCAAGAAGCTCGCCGAGTCCTCGACCGCTTGGTCGGCTACGATCTCTCTGGCCTCATTTGGAAGAAGGTGCGTTACGGGCTCTCGGCCGGCCGTGTCCAGTCCCCCGCCCTCCGTATCATCATGGAACGCGAGAGAGAAATTCGTGCGTTCAAACCGGTCACATTCTGGACTATCACCGCAGAGCTTCAGGACCCTTCGACGGGCTCAGGGCAAGTAATGATCTTTACCTGCTCCATCGAGCCGACTGATAAGAAAGAGGTGGAAAAAATTATCAAAGAAGGTAGAGCCGGCGACTGGCAAGTTACCGACATCAAGGAAACGAGAGTCGCTCGCGCACCGCGCGCACCCTTCATCACCTCCACTCTTCAACAGACCGCGAGCTCGCGCCTTGGCTGGTCCCCTTCTCGCACTATGTCTATAGCCCAGAGACTTTACGAAGCCGGACACATCACCTACATGCGCACTGACTCGACCAATCTCGGCGCGCAAGCAGTCAAGCAGATAGAAGAAGTGGTGGAAAAGAGATTTGGCGCGGATTACTTCGAACCCAAGACTTTCGCCAAGAAAAGTAAAAATGCTCAAGAAGCGCACGAGGCTATCCGTCCAACACATTTAAATGTCGAAATGGCGGGAGCCAATGATGAGCAACACAAGCTCTATAGACTAATCTGGCAGAGAACAGTCGCAAGCCAGATGAAATCTGCCGAGGTGATGCGTACTAAAGTCGTGGCTAACGTTGGACAAGGTTCAACCTTGTCGGAAATGCCAGACTTCTGGCTTAATGGCTCACGCATACTATTTGATGGCTGGCTCAAGGCCGACCCTGCGTCAGCGAGTGAAGATGTCATCTTACCTAAGCTTCTGGCCAAAGACCCTCTCAAACTTCTGGCTATAGATTCAACAGAAAAAGAGACCGAGCCGCCAACACGTTACTCTGAAGCCGGACTTATTAAAGAGCTTGAGAAGCGCGGCATCGGTAGGCCTAGTACTTACGCTTCCATCATTAAGACCCTCGATGACCGAGGTTACGTAGAGAAAATTTCTAAAGCCCTTCATCCGACCGACACCGGCGATGTGGTCAGCTCCTTCCTCGAAGAAAATTTCGCCACCTACATCAGCGACTCCTTCACCGCAGATATGGAAGACAAGCTAGATGATATTGCTAATGGTTCGCGCACCTATATCAAAACGCTTTCGGATTTCTACACACCATTTTTAAAAGAATTGAAGTCGAAGGACAAGATCGAGAAACAGACCAATCTGGGTAAAGCGCCCAATGGCGAGAAGTGTCCTGTCTGCGGCGGCGATATGATTATTAAACTAGGCAAGGGGGGTAAGTTCCTCTCATGTGAGAAATTCCCTGATTGCCAAGGCGCCCGTACTATCGATGGCAAGGAATTAGCTGGGCCGAAGGATACCGGTGAGCTCTGCCCGAAGTGCGGTAAGGGAAACTTGGTGACACGCGAGGGCAAGTTCGGCATGTTCACTGCGTGTTCCAGATTTCCAAAGTGTAAGTTTGTGAAGAAAGATGAGGAGCAAGAGAGGGCGAATTCCACAGGTGTCGAATGTCCGGAATGTAAAAAGGGTTATCTCTCCGAACGGCGCGGTCGTTTCGGACTTTTCTATAGTTGTTCAAATTATCCCGACTGTAAGTTTATTATCAAATCCAAACCAACCGGTGAGAAATGCCACATCTGTGGCGCATTGATGATGGCCGGCACAAAAACCATACCAGATAGATGTAGCGACAAGTCGTGTCCCAATCACAACCCGCATAAGTTAGAAAAGTCTAAATAGAGAAATTAGAGACAGAGTATAGGGATTCATCATCTGACTTCTTCGGCTCGTCTTCAGCTAGAATTTGTTCTTCTTCAGTGAGCGGCTGTGCTTCCTCTGCTACCGCCTCCGGCGTTGTCTCCACTATAGCGACATCTGCTAGAAGCTCTTTATCGATACGTTCGAGGATAGCGCGTAGATCATCCTTGCTGAAGAAATCAATCCTGACCGTGCCGCCATCATCTTTCTTTTCGATCCTCACCCGAGTACCCAATTTCTCCTTGAACTGTTCTTCAAGATCGATCAATTCGTGGTCAATGAGCTTTCTCGCACGTTCAACGGCGATGTTTCTAGCAATGCCCTCAGCTTCGCGCACATTTAATTTCTTGAAAATTATTTCTTTGAAAAGCGTGTCTTGTTCCTGCGGGCGGTCTACGAGCATCATCAAAGGTCGAGTGTGACCCTCGGTAATCTTATTCTCGGAGAGAGCGGTGAGAATATATTCCGGCAAGGACAGCAGGCGTAGTGAGTTTGAGACATACTCCCGGCTCTTGCCGACCTTCTTACCAATCTCGTGATGCTTGAAATGGAATTCTCGATGTAGCCGGTCGAAGGCGCGGGCGCGATCAACAGGTGAAAGATCTTCGCGCTGAATGTTCTCGATGATAGCGAGCTCGAGCTTCATCAGGTCGGTGTCCTCGCCATTTCTGATGAGTACCGGCACTTGTAAGAGACCAGCTAGGCGAGCGGCGCGGAGGCGCCGCTCGCCTGCTACCAATTCATACTCGACACCGAGTCCCCCGCCTTCTTTTTCCAAGTCTTTCCTGGTCACGACCAATGCCTGGAGCACGCCGTATTGGCGGATGGAGTCCGAGAGACTCTTGAGCTGGACCTCGTCGAAATCGCGCCGTGGCTGATACGGATTCGGTTTAATCTTATCGACCTCAATCCAGAAAATAGCGTCATTGTAGAACTGTGACATGCACTTATTATATCGGATATTTTTATGTTATTCTAATTCCGATTGCCGGGGTGGCGGAATGGTAGACGCGCGCGACTCAAAATCGCGTACCGCAAGGTGTGGAGGTCCGAGTCCTCTCCCCGGCACCGATGAAGCAGATCGAGAGATATGTTAGGATATCAATCAAATCACATAGCTATGTGATTTGATGGGCCTATAGTTTCAATGGTAAAA
>JAUSGP010000033.1 GCA_030674415.1 bacterium
AAGCTTCCACCCACGAAGGATCCATCGCTCACCACCTTTCAAATTGTTCTGCCGAGCAGTATAGCAAGCGTATCTTGCCTGTCAATAACTTTAGTGGTGTAGTTATTAAAACAATCGAACATTTCTAGCGATCGCTAAGAATGTTCGTACGCTATCTTCTCACGGTCGTGAGTAAATAACGTATACATTTACTTACGTGATTGCTTTTTATTTGAATATATTACATTGTAAAAATAGACCATCCTGGTCTTTCCCCGTTTCGACGGGCTTTCTCTCGGGTTCCCCGAGACTTCACAAGGGTGTGCAATGAGAAATTCTATCGTGTCCTTGTCGGCAGATGAATTGGTCAGTTTCAACAGTACTGTCTGGATGATGCTCCAGGCTATCCAGCGTCTGGTAACGATCCCGAGCCGAGGAGCAAACGAGGTCTTTGTCGTCAGAAAAGCAGTGTTCACCTTTCGCAAGTTCACCGATGGAGGGCTGTACGCGGGCGATATCCTCTTCTGCGCAAAGGACAGCGGAGAGCCGGTGGCTTCCAGTGAATACTTCGCCAACGACTACGACAGTATCTACCTGAAGTTTTCCTTCAAGGTGCCGAATGGATTCAACACGGAAGACGCTTTCAGCTGGCTCTTCACAGAAGTCGGAAAGCTCTCATACGCGATGACCCATGGCGAGGTCAGGCCCTTCGATATCAGTCGAGGGGAGAATCCTCCAAAAAAGACTCTTACGGGCGAGTCTCGCGTCCTCACTTACGCCATGGAGTTCTTCCATTGGGGCCCCCAGAAATTCGGCGCTTAGTTGTAGAGAGATAGACTCAAAAGCGGGAGCTCAAGGCTCCCGCTTTTTTTATCCCCAGGTTTGGGTTGACAATATTTTAGCCAGGGCGTATATTTATCGAGCAAGACGCCGACCGCAAGGAAGGCGTTTTGCATTTTTAATAGATTACTGCTCCGACAAATATCAAAGCGTTTACTATAAGCCACATGGTATAGATAAATATGAGCGGCTTCTCTTTGTGCGCTATGCCATAAATAATCCAGGGTATATCCATGAGAGAGAGCGTCAGCCAAGTTATCGGCTCTAGACCGGCGGCATTCTTCCCCATATAAATCAGTTTCAATTGCGGGAACATCATAGCAAGGGAGATGATACCTGCGATATATACGGCCTTGTCCAGAGTAGGATGAACTCCTATCAAAGAACGCTTATGTGGACGGAGTGGATGGTATGCCATTTAATAAACGTTAAGAAATTGGAAGGTCGACGCAAGGAAGGGATTGAAGTGGGTGCCATAGACTATGGCGCCGAAGAGGCCTCCAGCCACCACGATAAAGAAAAGTCCAATAAGCGCGAGGGGAATGAGTACAGCTGGTTTAACACGATTTTTCAAATATAATCCGGAAATCACTCCGAAGATTAAGACGGTAACAAGCATAAAGAGCTTATACATATTTCCAAGCGCACTTTCCCCTGCCAGAGTACTAGTAGAGAGATAGGCCGCAACCAAAGCAACTATGGCACTTATTTCCCCAAGAATAACTAATGCTCTTTTGAGATAAAACCAGTAAGGTAAGCTGGCTAATTTCCTGAACCGCAGTATTTCAAAGACAGCATAAGTGGTCAGAAAGGCAATCGGATAATGAATGACAAGCGGATGGAAATCCATATTATTTATATTGTACTATCTTCCCTGCTTCTATTTCAATCTTTTCAGCTTTGCGCAAATTTTTAATCTGCTTAGTAGAGAGAATTTTAATATGTGGCGAGCGATCAAGCTTGTGGGCCAGTTCAGCTAGATTTTCTGGAGAAGTGAGCCATGTGTCAAAGGGCACCTTTGACAGGTCGAATGGTTTGGAGAAACTTCTTAAAGTTTTCTGTCCAGTCTGGAGGAAATATTCGTGGAAATAGGACATGGCCAGTTCTCTCATACTTTTATAAACCGGCTCACGATAACGCAAGACTGCATGATTGGTCTTGGAGATAGCGCCCCAGTAACCATTGATATTGAAAAGAGCGACCACGTGGTCGAAGTCTGGCCGGACTGTTTTGAGGTCAAGAAGAAGCGGTTTATGACCCTGTATCCACAGCGCGGCCGCCGCGACCAGAGCCCCTTCAAAGCAGTGTGCTCGCCCGGCTTTAAGCGTGTACCTGACGGAATAGTGAGTCTCACCCTGCCTTTCAAAGTTGAAAGGCAGGCTATTCAAGAAATCCTGGATCTTCTCCGGGGTCTTGAACCTCTTGAGTAGCTGATACTCTTTGTGGTCTAATCCTGACTCTCCCTGTGTTAATCGTTGCTTTGGCATGTGTCTTATCTTACAATAAGATTCCAGACAACCCACCAACAGAGACGGAGGTCCTGTGCCCGATTATTCGAGATTGACGGAAAAGGAGCTTGTTAGCGAGCGGCAATCCACCATGATTCGGCTCGAGAGGGAGCGGAAGGAGCTCTTGGAAATCGATCGAGCCCTTGCCGCCATTAGAGCCAACAAGAACGGTGGAGAACCTAAGCCGGCCGACGAGGCCGTTGTGACAGAGCGCTGACGTAATACGTCAGCGCTTTCGCTTTTTATCGTGAACCTAGCGGCCGATATTGAGACCACCGCGAACCTTCACTTCTACTTCGTTGTCATCATCATCTTCATCTTCGTCATCATTATCATCATCTTCACGATCCTCATTTTCATCATCATTTTCATCTTCATCGTCTTCATGATCTTCTCTGATCTGAATGTGGATACGATTACCGTCCTCACGGATCTGGATGTGATCCTTCTTGCCCTCTGTCTTCACCTTTATCCTATCGCCGTCTTCCCCCTTCAATCGAAGCTGGAAGTCGCCATCATTCTTAAGCTTTACCCTGATGTCATCAGTATTGATCAACTGCTCAAGACGAGTGATCACAGCCTCAATGCGAGCTTGTGCCTCGACGTTGCCGGAAGCGGCTAGATCGGCCGAGACTTCATTAAGATATGCGAGAGCAACATTTACCCCCAAGGCTACACGGTCATTATTTTTTCTAGGCGGAGTGGTGGTGGAGGTGCTGGTAGCGCTACGGTTAATAGTGCTTGTCGCTATGACATTTACCGAACTAGTAGAAGAAGCTACGCGAAACATCGCGATCAATCCCTCCACTTCACCTAGACGCTCTTCGGCAAAGCGCGCCTTGAGTTCAACTGATTTATTTTCATTAGCGAAGGCGAGACGAACCTTTTCACTAGCACGATCGATAGGAAACAAGGCGTCGCCTGGGCGAGAATTGTCTGCCAAGACAGCCGTGCCGCCCGCACCCGCAAACATTATTGCTACGATGATTAATGGAATCATAATTTTAGTTTTAAATTTAACTGGTAATAACCAAGGCGAAGGAATTGGCTGGGGCTTTATGGCCGAGGCGATGCGTTGCCAGACCATCTCACGCTCGTACATGGAAAGCTCGCGGAATTTTATTCCACTCAATCTTTCTTCTATCTCTTCAGCTGTTTTAATCATTTTTTTCATCCCGTTAGAAGTTTTACTTTTTACACTTTACCACTAAAGTTCAAGGTCCGTGAACTTCTAATGGGATTCATATCCAAGCATGTTTTTGAGCTTTTCTATCGCACGATGGTGGCGCACCTTGATAGCACTTTCTCCTCTGTTTAGAAGGTCAGCAATCTGGGAAAACGGGAGCCCGGAGAAGTAGCGGAGCCTGATCACCTCACCATCTTCATTGTTGAGCTTACCAACCGCTTCCATGAGAACCGCTATTTCGCCCGGCTCTGAGTCAGGCTCGCTTAGGGCTAGATTCTCCATGTCTTCAAGAGAGACGGTAGGCTTCCTAAATCTATACAGCCTAGCCACCTTTCTCCTGGCAATGGTGTAGAGAAAGCTCCTGAATTCAAGTTCCGAGCCATAGATGAAGCTTTGGCTTCGTAGAGCTTGCCACAGGTCGACAAAGACCTCTTGGAGAGTATCCAGAGCATCTTCTCGGGTGCTTACTCTGGCCCGGATGAAACGGAAGAGGTCGTCATAGACTTCGTCGAACAATGCACGAAATGCCTCATCGTTGCCTGCCGCGCTTTCCCTAAGCATCCATTCTATCGATTGGCCGTTTTCCATTACTATCCCTCTATCTTATCAATGACTAGTACCGCGTGAAAAGTTACATTGACGAGTTGGTATTTGAGTGCCCTGGCTCTGTGTCCTTTAGTCCTAGAGAACGGAGAAGAATATCAAGTTCTTCTCCCTCTATATTTCTATGTTCGCCCTCCTTAAGATTGCCTATTTCAACATTCATCACCCGCACTCGTCTTAGGGTTTCTACTTCTTGAAAAACTGCCGCGCACATGCGTCTGATCTGGCGATTCTTCCCCTCGGTCAGAATGATCTTAAATTTCTTATCACCAAGAATCTCTACCTCGCACGGACGGGTCTTGTCAGCACCAATCCTTACCCCATCCTCCATCTTTTGTTTGAAATTCGCACGTAGCTTTTCTTTGGTAGTAACAATATATTCCTTCTCATGATAAAACTCTGGACTTAAGAGTCTTTTGGTAACCCGTCCGTCGTTGGTGAGGATGATGAGTCCGTTTGAATCTTTGTCCAATCTACCCACCGGGAAAATTCCTTCTATTTTCACTCTATCCTTTATATCTTCTTCTCCGACACCAGCAGAATGAGTGACTATTCCACGAGGCTTGTTGTAGGCCAGATAAATAGACTTCTTTATCGTACCGGCGCGATAACGGACTTCTACTTTGTCCCTCTCTTCTACCAACTGCCCGAGTTTAGCCAATTCGCCATTTACAAAAACCATGCCCTTAGAGATCATCTCATCAGCACCCCTCCTGGTCGAGTGCTTCTCTTCGGCCAGATATTTATTAATCCTGATAGGATATTTCATTGGCCGAGTATAGCACGCTGTAGTACTGGACGAATTCACTTTAGTGAGAAGCTGGTAAAAGGTATAATGAAGCCCATGTCCGAAGCTGAAAATAACTATGCATTCATAGATAGCAATAATGTCTACTTATCAATAAAATCCCAAGGTTGGGATATCGCCTGGTCTAGATTCAGAGTTTACCTGCGAGAACATTATAATGTATCAAAAGCTTTTCTCTTCATTGGGTATATTGAAGGAAACAACAAACTATATACCGCGCTCCAAGAAGCAGGATTTGTTTGTATTTGGAAACCAGTACTTACTTACAAAGACGGTACAGTCAAAGGCAATGTCGATGCAGAACTAGTTCTTCACGCGATGATAGAATTTCCTAATTTTGGTAAAGCTGTAATTGTAACGGGAGACGGAGATTTCTACTGTCTTGTCCAGTATCTCTTAGAACAGAACAAACTTAAAACCGTTTTGGTGCCGAATCAACATAAATACTCAGCCCTGCTCAAAAAATTTGCTAAGAAAAACATTGCTTTTATGAACAATCTCGAGAACAAAATTAGCCTAAAATAAAAAGGACCCTTGCAGGACAAGCCTGCAAGGGGACTTTTCGTGGTGATACATAGAGTATAGACGAACGAGGGTAAAAGTCAATACAAGTGTTTATAACATCAGAGCCCATCTGCGAGCTCGCTATATCAAAATAAATTGAAAAAATACTAACTTTCCTGTATCTTTGTGCGTATTGCCGGATCATCTAATGGTAGGATTCATCCCTCTGAAGGATGTCATCTTGGTTCGAGTCCAAGTCCGGCAGC
>JAUSGP010000002.1 GCA_030674415.1 bacterium
GATGTCGGCAGGAGCGAATTGAATAGCTTTAATCAGTTGATTTTCTATATCCACCAGAGGAGTACCAGAGGCATTGGAGAGATCTACCGCCTTCTTGAAGTAGTAAGCTGAAACCGTTTTCTCACCACCAATCCATCCTAGTCCAAGCGCCCCGACCACCACCACGCCAAAGAGAAAAAGGCTGACAAACCTAGTCTGCACTGATTCCGCCAAATCAATATGACGCACAGGTAAGAGTCCCGACTCACAGAGCGAGGCTACCAAGAGTCCCGAGAAGGCGAAGGCGAGCATGAGCATAGTAAGCGAAGGAGCGTAGAGGAAACTGGCCGCCCATAGAAACACACTTAAGAAAAGGGAGGAGACCAGGACGAAGCGCGAAGCGCGCGACTCCGGCATGTGGCTTATGGCCTTGAATATAAGTGCTATCAAGAGCGCGAAGAAAGCAAGCCACAGAGCCGTGCCGAGAATACCGGTCGACGCAATCTGTGTCGGTACGAAACCAGCACCAAATGGAAACGCTACACCCCAGAACGGTGTGCCATTAACCGTCGCCGGCTTGTAGATAAGCCAGTCGTGGCCGAAGGTATTCGGCCCCGAGCCGAATAAACCTGCTTGTGAGAGTACCGCTTTCGAGATCCCGAGAGTCGCCGAGAAAGAGGGGCGTACATCGGTATTGGTGATATTGAAGGTATCGGCCACGATGTCGCCAAGTTTGGTGCCGCCCTTCGTTACCACGGGATTCACGAGGAAGATGAGGCAGACTACGGCGAGAATAATGGGCAGTACAATAGGCTTCATTGGTCCTATGTGTCCTATGTTAAGAAACTGCTTCTCCACTTTGGCGAAGTATAGAGCAAGTAGGATTGAAGCGATAAGAGTGAAGATAAGCGCCGTCCCAAAGTGAACGACTGCGAGCAGTATTGTCGAAAGCGCGAAGACCACATACAAGAGAATCCGCGCAGAAAGCTTAAGCGGAATCATGCCCAGTGTTAAAGCCGAGAAGAGAGCGAGCAGACCACAGGCCATAGAGAGGTCAGTCCAGTTGCCTAGAGGGTTCCCCATATTGTTTACCCCGAGCAAGGTCGAGGGGCCGAAAACAACTTTTATACCTGCGAAAAGAGCGATGATGGAGAATGAGACAAAGACGGCGGAGAGCGCCGTGAGGATACGCGAAGTATCAGAGAAGATGGTGCTAATCAGAATGAGGAGTAGCGCACCGAGAAGCATCGAGCCGAAAGTGCCAACCTCGAAACTATAACCGAAGAGCGAGAGCGAGGAGGGCGTCGAGAGTACCGCCGAGAGAGCGTAGAGTACTGGCAGAAGCATGACCACGACGAGGAAGTGGTGTTTCGGCAGGCGAAGAGTTTTGGATTGCCAGACTTCATAGATGAAGGTGAGAAGCGCCACAATGACGCCGAGAGTGAGTAGGGCCGACTTAGCAGAGAGAAGGCTAAGCGCCCCGCCCGGGATGAAGAAGATCGGCAGGAGGAAGATCAGTCCGAGAGTGATAAGGAAACTGTGTTTGTGGGCTTGAGGCATGGGTATTAATTTTCAATTTTTAATTTACAATTTTCAATATATCAATTCTAACACAACACAAAGCGCCCTTGCGGGCGCTTTGTGGGTATCTATAAGCCGAATTCTGTATCCCGCCGAGGCGGGACGATAATTATTTATCTGGTCCACGATGTCACCATCGGGATCTAGCGGCACCCTGTTAAACACCGAGTGTTTAACAGTACGGCCTTGCATTCAGGTAAGGATTTTGCCGTTTCACCCTTTAGTCGCCTAAAGATTCATCTCTCTGCTTTCGCTTTGAGATGCTTGCAGATTTTCATCGCAAGCGTCACTGCTCGCACCTCTAGAATTACTTCCGACAGGCGTTACCTGCTACCCTTTTCTGAGATTGCACATGTGCGACACCTCAGAATGAATGTTCGGACTTTCCTCTCTAACTTGCGTTAGAGCAACTATCCGATACCTCGCTTATTATAACATACTTATCTTATCTATCCAATTTATTGGATAACCCTCATTTCAAACCATATTTACTCGATAAGAGGCCGATATCAAGCTGTTTATTTACATAAGCTATAGTAATTGCTCTGAGTACTATAGAAAAATTTATCCCTTCCCGCTTAGCCTTTCTCATAGCCTTATCCTTAAGCTTCTTGTCTATTTTGAATATTACTTGTTCTACCATAGTTATATTATATATAGACGAAGTATATATTGCAACCTTTCTTCTTAGAATGGAGTAATCGGAAAGGATACGTTGACAAACCATTTCCGTAGATTATAATAGTATTATAATGGATTCGATAATAACTCACCATAAATGACTCAAAAAGTGATAAAAGTTGGTGATTCCTTAGCTGTCGTAATTCCTAAAAGATCCTTGAAAGATCTGGGTATTAGGCCTGGTGACAGAGTCAACGTCGAAGTAGATAAGAAACTGCAAAAGGTTTCTTTCAGTCCGGTGACAAAGGAAGTAGATAAAGAGCTTTTGAATTGGACTAGGAAGTTTATCGAGCGCTACCGTCCAGCTCTCGAAGCCCTTGCCGACAAATAATCTCATGAAATACCTCACAGCCGAGGAGGTTCTTATCCTGCATTCAGAAATCATCGACCAAACTGGAGGTTCTCACGGAATCCGAGACATCGGGCTCTTGATGTCGATAATAGAGAAGCCAAAGGCTACTTTCGGAGGAAAAGAGCTATACAAAGGAGTTTTTAATAAAGCCTCTGCGACACTCGAAGCATTCGTCCAATATCATGTTTTTATAGACGGCAATAAACGCTCTGCTGCCCTCTCAGCTTCTCGATTTCTATTTATCAATGGTTATGATCTGACTGCCACTAACAAAGAGCTAGAAAAATTCATGGTTAAAGTAGCTGTTGAGAAAAGTAATCTCAATGAAATCTCCCTCTGGCTCAAGAAACATTCGAAGAAAACAAAGCCTAAATAGCCGGCTCGGGCGCAGGCTCAGAAATTGGCTCGGGAGTCGGTTCAGGAACTGGTTCGGCAGTGGTAGGAGTAGAGCTGGCAGTACTGTCAACTATTGGCTCGGGCGCAGGTTCTGGAGCAGGTGCTGGTTCAGAAACTACCGTATCTGTAGTAGTAGCCGTAGTGGATTCAGTCGAAGTGTCCGGAGGAGCTGTAGAATCGGTCGTCGGTTGTGTGTCGTTAGTTGTCGGTTGCGAGCTAGCCCCAGCTCCGGCGAGTAGCGTATCCAGTTGAGACTTAGTAATGCAGGTCTCGCCAGCTTCATCGGACACACAGAGTTCCTTAGTACGCACTCGATTGGCGAAGAAGTCTCCAATCCCATTTCCCGCATCCGCGAGCTTTGTCACGATCGCGCTCCAAATATCATCAAACCACGTTGCCAAGTTCCAACTCGTGATTTCTCTCAAACCGTATTGCACGGCAACCAGTTTGGTTTCGGTCGGAGAGGAGAAAGTATAGTTTTCCTGCGCTACGCCTATAGTCATACCGTCCTCTGTCGCTTTCATGCCTTGCCCGGCGATTGAAGATGTAGTAATAGAGTCGCCAATCTCAATATTGCCATTCTCTCCGTTCACTAAGATATGCCCGTCACCGAGGACGTAGACTTGGTGGAGATTGGGTTTGTCGTTATATTTGCCGGCATAGGCACCGAGGACATTCTTGGCGTAGGGTTCGGTGCATTTCACGGCATCGTATTTCACTCCGCGGGAAGCATCGGGGGTGACATACGCGTTGGTTAGACAAACCAAGGTGCCGTAAGGGAAGCCAGCCTCGTTGTCGGCTTCAGGCAAACTTACATCGTGGTTGGCGGTGAAGGCGCCGTAGGTAACGGTACCGGAGGTGAAGGTGATGGCTCCTTGAGGAGTGCCGTCTGCGTCCTCAAAATCTATTGCTGTATTGGTGCCGGTTCCGTCATCCGTGCCCGCCACGATTATTAGACCCTTTTTGGTAGAAGCGTTTCCAATATTGGAGATTCTTGCAGCATGTCCAGCTATATTATCCAGCACGTGCAGTCTATTGACCGGCCCCGTCGTCCCGATGCCGACGTTGCCAGTACCTGTTGAGAGCAAGATATGACCATTCTGAGCGCTGGTATCGATTTCAAGATTATTTGTTGAGGCTCGGCGATTGATTGTGAAAAGCGTCGTATTGTCCGTTGTTTTCATTGTCCAGTGTGCGCCGTCGCCCTTACGTGTGACAATGCCGCCGGACGCTATATCCAACTTGTCTCCTGGCCCCGTCGTCCCTATGCCGACGTTGCCACTGCCTAAAAGAGTCACTGCCGCAGTTCCGCCGTTAGCAATTTGCAACACTGTTTCCAGCGCACCCAATGCCGCTTGGTTGGTTCCGTCAGACTTGCCTCCGTTTATCCAGATTGCCGGAACTGTGTCTGTGGGGTCGGTAACTCCGATAAATCCATTCAGTTCCAAGCCCCTAACACCGACAGCATCGCTGGCACCGAAAACTTGAAGTCCGCCTGCAGTACTATTTAATATATTAAAGAAACCATAGGTCGCGGCAGGAGCCCATCCAGTGATTGTATGGGCCACATCAACATCCGTTAAGTTCAAAGCAAAATTAGGGCTATCTGCCGTAGTTCCCCGAATTTCCAGTTTTCCTGTCGGCGCCGTCGTCCCGATGCCGACGTTGCCGTCGCTTAAAATTGTCATCATGTCGGTGTTGCTAACAGCGTTTGCGTTCGTACCGAAGCTAAAGGTCAATCTTGGGCTAGCTCCTGTTGTCCTATATAGACCCCAGGTATTCACAAGTGCTCCAGTGGCGGCAGTCGCTTCCTTCAAATTAAATTTAGCACCGAAAGAGCCCGACTCATCACCTACAATATCAAGAGTGGCATCTGCCTGAGCAAGAAGAAGGACACTTTCATCCACAACACGAACCCCGCTAGCAATAGTCAACCCGTTCACAAGATGCAACTTGCTCAACGGCCCCGTCGTCCCGATGCCGACGTTGCCGTCGGTATGAATTCTCATTTTCTCCGAACCGTTCTGCCAAAATCCTATCTGTTGAGTACCGGCGGCTGATATATTTAATCCGCCACTCAATGTAGCTGAGGTCTCAATTAATCCAGCATCTGCAACATTCTGACCTGAAGTCGTAAAAGAACCACTGAATGCTTTGAGTACAATATCGCCAGAATCAGCCGATAATAATACGGCTGTGCCTGCTGCTGTGCCGGCAGTGCTGTTAGACATGTGTAAATATGTCGTGGCATTTTGGGCTTTAACTATTCTCAGAGGCTGATCTGGCGCTGTCGTCCCGATGCCGACGTTGCCTGCAAAATACGACTTTGCTAGAGCATTACTATAAATAGCATAATTATTATCACCGGCAGCGAGAGCCTCAATAAATAATTCGTAATTAGTTGTTCCACCATATGCCTGAGCTAATACACCGACATTCTTATTAGCACCTGTGCCGCCCGCTTGGAAATTACCAGCATAATTGTTTCCTGAAGTCGCAAGAATTTCACCGCTTACGAGATTTCCAGCAACAGTGCTTGTAACAGTTAGTTTCGCCCCCGGCCCAGTCGTCCCGATGCCCACATTCCCACTAGATTGTTGCACTACGAAATTAGATGTGCCCACGGCAAAGCCTCCAGTGGAGATAGTTGAGGTAGCGGTAGTGGAAGTAGCGGTAAAGTAGTTAATAGTTGGTGAAGTGGAGGCGGTAAAGGTAGTGCCGTCAGAGTGGAGCCAGCCTTGGCCGAAGGAGCTTTGACCGGTACCGCCGTTGGCGACTGAGAGAGCGGAGGAGAGGGTCAGTCCGGCAAAGGTCGGAGAGGCAGTAGTCTTTACGGATTGATCGAACCAGTCGTTCAATGTTGGTGCGCCATTTACGGTGAAAAGTTTACCGTTCACTGTTAGGGTTGAGGAAAAGAGGTTCGTGCTTGAAGCAGTCGTTGAGAAGAAGTTGGTGGTGGTAGCAGAAGTACCGGTGGCGTTTACGAAAGTGAAGTTCTGCAGAGTGGAAGATCCGTTGGAAAGTAGGGTGCCGAAGGTGGCTGAAGCGGAGAAGAGGTTGGTGCTAGAGGCCGTCGTCGAGAAGAAGTTGGTTGTAGTGGCGTTAGTTGAAGTGGAATTGAGGAAAGTGAGATTTTGGAGAGTTGAAGAAGAATTTACAAGAAGATTCGTGAGAGTGCCGAGGCTGGAGAACAAGTTTGTACTTGAAGCAGTGGTCGCGAAGAAATTTGTCGTAGTGGCGGAAGTGCCGGTAGCGTTTACGAACGTGAAGTTCTGCAGAGTTGATGAACCAGTCAGAAGTAAGTTAGAAAGAGTGGAGAGGCCACCCGTTGCGGTAAAGGTGGTGCCTAGAGTAAGTGAACCGGTTAAGTTCGCTAGAGAGGAGATAGTCTGCGAGTTAATCAGCCCTGAAGTGATAGCTCCGGTAGTCAGTGCTGTTGAAAATAAATTAGTCGAGCTTGCCGTTGTTGAGAAGAAGTTAGTGGTAGTAGCAGAAGTACCGGTGGCGTTATTGAAAGTGAAATGCTGGAGAGTGGTAGAACCCACGACCAGAAGGTCACCTGAAGAGTTGATAGTGGAGGTGGCCGAGCCGCCAATGGAGAGTGTGTTGCCGGAGAAAAGAGAGGAGAAGAAGTTAGTGGTAGTAGCAGAAGTTCCAGTAGCAGTAGTGAATCTCAAGGTCTGGATGGTAGTGGATGCATTGGCCAAGAGTCCTCCGGTAATGGTGATGAGGTCGCTTGAGGAGTCTCCCAGAGTGGTATGGTCTTGAACAGTTAAGTTACCGGCAACGGTAGTTTCTCCTTGCGAGGTGGAACCGGCAAGGACTAAGTTGTTGCCGTAGATATCTCCTTCGGCATCAACGAGGAATTTAACTGTGCCAGCCACTGCCGCAGCGAAGATGTTGGTGTCTGCTGCTGCACTAGCTGGATTTATGTAGATGGTAGCATCAGATGCATTGCTTGTTCCCGCCGGCCAAGTGGTGAAGACGTGAGCCAGGGTTGGAATTCTAGTAGATAAGAGCTGTCCGATGGTGGTGGTGTTTCCGCTAACCGAGAGTGAACCGCCCAGAGTGGTAGCCCCAGAGACGGTCAGAGAGCCAAGGTTTGCGGTGGCGGAGTAGAGATTAGTCGAACTCGCAGTAGTAGAGAAGAAGTTAGTGGTAGTAGCAGAGGTGCCGGTGGCGATACCGAAGGTGAAGGTATCGAAGGAGCCTGTTCCTCCTGAGACTGTGGCTCCGGTGAGAGAAGAGTTAGTAAATGTACCTCCGTCTTGCAGACGTGCTATGACGGAACTACCGTGGTCTATATCACTAGAACTCTGGCGGGTGATACTCGGTCTAGTATCTACTGCAAGAATCTGTTCGCGGAGAACAACAGGGTTAACCGTCTGATTGTTCTGATAGATCACAAGGGGTTCGCGGAGATCGGCAATCCTAGCGCGGACGTAAGATTCAAGCTCTGTTTTGAGATCACTTCTAATCGAGGAGAGAGCAAGAGGTTCTGAAGTTTCGGTTACGGCTACTTGAGTGGGTCTAACTTCTTCATTGGATATTGAGACATTGGGGCTTGATTGGTCATTGGCCATTGGAGCTTGGTCATTTCTAGCAAAGAAGAGGGTGTCGAGAGCAAGCTGTTTCAAATTATTGAAACCACCACGCATCGTGTCGAAGACACTCTCGACTCCGTCGAAGAAGGAGACAGTAGCGAGTTGTTCTGTCACACCTGCGCCAGTGGCGAAGGTGGAAGAAATATTTTCCAATCGATCCTGTGCCATTTTAGAAACAAGCGGACTCGTTTTCTCCAATGTGCCGAAGCCGGCGGTGAGTGCGATGACAAGAGCGAGCGAAAGCGAAACTGCTTCTCGCACAATACGAATATTTAAAACCGGTGGAACATAACGGCCTGCCTTTGAGAGCTCGGGTAGCCGAGATCTATTATCAGATTCATAAGTAAAGACAACGTTTTTAAAAGATCTCGGCACTTTCGGCGAAAGAGAAACTGAAAAATTTTTCCCCAAGGTCCGACCTTGAGAATTAGAATCTAAGGTCGGACCTTTTTCCGCGAGTAACTTTTTCGGCTTCCCGATGTGTCGATTTTTCTTATGTTCAAGGAGAGAGGCGTAGTCAACGTACCAAGTTCGGCCTACAAGCTGTCCTGGGATCTTTCTGGCCCTGCAGAGCTGTCCAATGTAGTCACTTGCGTAACCGATCTTTTCACTCGCTCGGACAGCCGAGATGTATTCCTTACCACCGGCAAAAATATCCAATGTCATCAACATAAATTATAAATCTCGGCTGTGGAAAAACCTATGGATAACCTGTGAAGAACTGGGGACAAGAAAATTAGCTTTTAGGTTTTAGCTTCTTGCTTCTAGCTTTATAAATTCAGGATCAGAAATTCAGAATAGAATTTAAAGCTTACAGCTAACACCTGACAGCTAGAAGCTAATTCTTTATCCCCACTAGACCTTGCTAAGAAGTACAAAGACTTATAAACTAAGGTAGTAGTGATTATCAATCTTTATCAATGATATGACCAGAGAAATATATTTTTCTATAAAAGAGGCCGCAGAGATCCTAGGCGTCTCACCACTTACTCTAAGGAACTGGGATAAGGCTGGGAAATTCAAGGCCCAAAGGCACCCCATGAACAATTACCGAGTTTACAAACTTTCAGCGTTAGAACACATAATTGAAGATATTGAAGGGGGTACAAACAAAAGTAACGCCGAGAAGCAGATCAGGAAACTAATGATCAAGCACCTGGAAGATTCGGAATAAGGAATTAGGAATAATGAATAATGATTTATCCGTCATTCCTTATTCGTTATTCTTTATTCTTTATTCAACAACTTCTGCAAGATTTCTTGTAGAAGTTGGGGGTTAGCACGACCGCTACTTTTCTTCATTGCTTGTCCAACCAAGAATTGAATTTGGTCCGTATTGTTTTCTTTGATAACTTCTTCCACTAACTTTTGTAAAACTTCCCTATCGCTTATCTGCATCAGATTTTTCTCTTCTGCAATCATTCTCGGCTCTCCGCCATTTTCTTGAATCACTTTTAAAATTTCTTTTGCTCCGCGCGAGGATATTTCTCCGGCACTTAACATTCTGACTACTTCGACAATACTTTCTGAATTGATTACTTTCTTGAGATCGGTAGTGATGTAGTTGGAAGCCACTTGAACTTGGCCACGGTCTTTGAGAATTTCTGCCACCTCTTCAATGAGGGTCCCCCACTCTACCTCTCGGACATAAATCTCGATATCCGCATCTTTAAGACCGAGATCATTTTTATATCTATCACGCTTCTGCCAAGGCAGTTCTGGTAAAGAAGCTTTGAGAGTCTCTTCGTCAAATTCAGCAATCTCTTTTATAAAAAGTTTTGGTAAATCAGGATCCGGGAAGTAACGATAGTCATGCGAATCTTCCTTGAGCCTTTGCGAGTAGGTCTCCCCTTTTTCCTCGTCCCAACCACGAGTTTCTTGTACCACTTGAGCGCCAGTTTCTAGTAGAGCTATTTGCCTGTCGAATTCATACCGTATTGAACGTTCTACCGACCTAAAGGAATTGAGATTTTTGACTTCCACCTTAGTTCCCATTTTATCACCTTTTGACACGGAAATGTTCGCTTCCAATCTTAACTCCCCCTTCTCCATATTAGCCTCGGCAATACCTAGGTAGATGAGCGCTAGCTGAAGCTCTTTAGCAAACTTAGCTGCTTCCTCCGCGCTATGGATGACTGGCTCTGTGACCAATTCCATAAGGGGGACCCCGGCCCTGTTGAAATCCAACAGGGAATTTTCAATTTTCAATTTAGAATTTTCAATAGGGTGCAGGGATTTCGCCGTATCTTCCTCTAAGTGGATTCGGGTAATCTTGACCCCGTCAAGATTACCCCCTTTTACCAAAGGGTGCTTATACTGGCTTATCTGATAGCCTTTCGGAATATCCGGGTAGAAGTAGTTCTTTCTATCAAACTCCGTATAGTCTGCGAGCTCTCCCCCGACGGCAACACCTAGCCTTAAAACACTTTTCACGGCTTCCTTATTTATAACCGGCAAAGTTCCCGGATGACCCATGCAAACCGGACAAATATTAACGTTCGGACGCGTCTCGTCTGGATCGTTCTTCGAATCGCAGAACATCTTGGTCCGCGTATTGAGCTCGACATGAACCTCGAGACCTACGGTCAGAGCATAATTTTCAATTTTCGAATTTTCAATTTTCATTAAATTTTCAATGTATCAATGTTTGGAAATTGGAAATTGTAAATTTTAAATTTTTCAGAGCCTCATCATCTATAATCGAGACCGGGATCACGGTCCTGGCGACAGACTCCAATAATTTTACTTTCTCTTTCATTTCTGGCTCTGAAAGCAGATCCACCTTAGTTAGCACTACCACTTCCGGCTTCTTAATGATTTCTTTATTATAAAGCTCAAGCTCACCTCTTACAATTTTATAATCTTCCTCCACATCAAGAGACTCGGCTGAGACACAATGTATAAGAGCTTTGGTGCGCTCGATGTGCTTAAGGAACTTGTGGCCCAGACCCCTGCCTTCGGCCGCGCCTTCTATAAGCCCAGGAATGTCAGCTAGGATTAGACCATAAAAGCTTCCTAAGGATGGCTCAAGAGTGGTAAAGGGGAAGTCACCCACCTTCGACTTCGCTGAAGTCAAAGCATTTAAAAGACTCGATTTGCCGGCATTCGGCAAGCC
>JAUSGP010000032.1 GCA_030674415.1 bacterium
CCGCAAGTTCAAGGAGGGCGAAGTGCTCTTCGTTGACTCTCTCGCGCTCTCCGAGCCTAAAACAAAGATTGCTATCGTGGCACTTGGCGGACTCTCTGGGGTTAAGGGCTTCTCTAACATTTTCTCCAAGAGAAAGAGCGCGGTTGTCCTGGCTCTGGCCACAAAGAATAAAGAGATTGAACGAGCATTCGGTAATCTTGGCAATGTTCTAGTGCTCGAAGCCAGGAACCTTGATCTCTTGACCCTGCTCCAGTACAAATATCTGGTGCTTGAGAATCCGGAAGTTTCTATCGCTACTCTTCCAAAACTTTCTAAAGCTAGAACCAAGTCCCTAGCCCCTAGAACCTAGTCTTATGTCCAATCTTAATTTAAAACCGAAGAATGTTCTCCGTGGCCCTCGCATCACCGAGAAGGCGGCTATTGGCGCAGATAAAAACGGAGTCTACGTTTTCGAAGTTGAAAAGATTGCTACCAAGAAGTCTATCTCTGATTCCGTCCGCGAAATTTACAAAGTTACTCCGGAGAGAGTGCGTGTGGTCAATGTCAAACCTCGCGCGGTCTTCGTCCGAGGGAAGAAGGGCTTTAGAGGCGGTATTAAGAAAGCCTACGTCACTTTGAAGAAAGGCGACAAAATAGAATTGATTTAGGATTCAAGATTTATGAAAAAATACAGACCAACAACTAAATCAAGAAGGAACATGAGCGGTATTAATTACCGACAGATCGTTACAACCAATGAGCCTGAGAAATCTTTGACCACCGGTTTCAAGCGCGGTAGTGGTCACAATAATCGCGGGCGCGTGACTACCAGACACAAAGGTGGTGGGCACAAGAGACTGCACCGCGATGTGGATTTCACTCTCGATAAATACGATATCCCTTTCACTATTAAAACCGTTGAATATGATCCGAACCGTTCCGGATTCATCGGTCTTGTAGTCTATAAAGATGGTGAGAAACGTTACGTACTCCTCCACAATGCGGCTAAGGTAGGGGACACCTATATCATTTCCGAAAAGGCTCCTCAGACTCCGGGCAACCGCTTGCCTCTTGGCTCTCTTCTCGTCGGTACTTTCGTCTATAATGTTGAACTCAAGCACAAAGGTGGCGCCAAGATTGGACGCTCCGGTGGCGACTATGCCGAAGTGTTGGCTAAGGATGGCGGCTACGTAGACCTCAAAATGCCTTCAACCGAAGTGCGCAAAGTTCCAGCAAATGCCTGGGCTACTATCGGGGAAGTTTCTAATAATGAAAATAGGCTAGTGAACATTGGTAAGGCTGGACGCAATCGCTGGCTCGGCATTCGCCCGACTGTCCGCGGTACTGCCATGAACCCAGTAGACCATCCGCACGGCGGAGGTGAAGGTCGCCAGGGTCGAGGCCGTCGACGCGCTATTTCGGTATATGGCAAACCAACCGGCAAGGGTCAGAAGTCTCGCCGAGCCAAGAAATATTCAAATAAGTTTATTGTGCGCCGAAGGAAAGTGGGCAAAAAATAAAAAGAAATCAATTTTCTTACCTCGCGATAATTCTCTGTTGAGAATTTCGCTTTCTCGGCTCGACAGCCTGTGAAAGGCGCGAAAATTGATTTCTTTTTATTTCTGTTGACTTCAGGCAGCGAGGGAATGTGGGAGTTTACTCACACAGAGCCCGAGCGAACCTGAAGCGACGCGAAGCGTTGACTTTAAATATTGGAAAGGGCATAGTCAGAAAAGGCTTTTTCAGGAGGAAATGAATGCTTGTACCTGACAATACCGGGGGTGTACAGAAGACCGTCTCTTTTCAAGGGAAGGGGACTTACCCCGAAAGAATCGACCTCGGTGACTTCAAGGTGAAAAAAGAATTCAGCTTGCCGTTTGAGGCACGCTGATCGTGAAAAAGGCGGACCGTAATGGCCCGCCTTTGCTTTTTATATAAATTACGGTAAAGTGTCTTGCGTAAGGTCAAAGACAGCGAGCAGGGAAAGCCAACCAGAAGACTCGCCGAGATCATCTCTCGAACCTTATATTTATTAGCTAGCCTATAAAAAATGGCTATCACTCGTGCCAAAAAAGGAGAAGTTGTTGATAAATTGAAGTCTGCTTTCAAGGAGGCAGCATCCGTGGTCTTTGTGAACTTCAAAGGACTGACTGTAGGCAACACTACAGCTATGAGAAGCGCTCTTAAGAAAGAGGGCATCTCTTACTCTGTAGCGAAAAAGACTCTGACCAATCGCGCTCTCGATGAGAGAGCTTATGAGGGAGAGAAGCCCGAACTTCCTGGCGAGCTCGCGCTCGCGTGGGGAGAGGACCTGGTCGCTCCGGCTCGTGAGGTCTACAACTTCGTCAAGAAATTCCCAGAGAATCTGAAAATTCTCGGCGGAGTCTTCGAAGGCCGTTACATGACTGACGCAGAGATACTCGGAATTGCGCAGATCCCGACTCTGGAAGTACTTCGAGGCAAGTTCGTCAACATCCTCAATTCTCCGATACAACGCGTGGCAATTGCGCTTAGTGAAATTGCAAAAAAGAAGGTTTAGAAATTAGAAATTGAAAATTAAAATCCCATGTCAGAAAAACTAGAAAAAATCATCAAAGAAGTGGAAGAAATGTCGGTTCTGGAATTGAATGAACTGGTCAAGGCATTCGAAGAGAAATTTGGTGTCTCCGCTACCGCAGTAGCAGGTCCAGCCGTAGCTCTCGGCCCAGTTGAAGAAGAGAAGTCGACTGCGAATGTCGAGCTCACCGATGCCGGCGCCAACAAGATCGCCATCATCAAGATAGTCAAGGAAGTTTTGGCTCTCGGACTCAAGGAGGCTAAGGATCTCGTCGACGCCGCTCCTTCGATGCTCAAGACAGATATGAAGAAGGAAGAGGCAGAAGCTCTCAAGAAGCAGGTTGAGGATGCGGGTGGTAAAGTCACACTCAAATAAAAATCATCTAGCACTAATATCAAAAACCGCGCATCGCGCTATTTTTGTTTTACTTGATTTGGTTAAGCTAAGCACGTATTCTGGCCATAGACATCTGCGAGGTAGAAAAATGATTAAGTATTTCGCCCTGGTAATACTCGGTGTGTTGCTTGCAGAAGGTGCCGGCTACTGGTGGCACCGTTACGCAAGTCACGTTGGGATTTTTCGCTTCGTATACAGCGACCTGCTCCGGCGGCGGCATTTCGACCACCACATCCACAAGTACCCGGTGAAGCGGCTCAAGAGCGAGAGCTATTTGGAATCGTGCGAGGTGAGCTTCCAGACGCTCGCGGTAATCATGATTTTGATTGCCGCAGTCCTCGTGATGGCGGGGGTCATCCCGATGCTGGCCACACTGGTTGTGTTAGGTAGCGGGGCGGCCTATGGAGTTCTGGTTCTTGGGCCATTCCATTCCCTCTACCACCTCAAGGACTCACGCTTCGAAAGGTTTGGATGGTTTCGATGGTTACGCGACTTCCATCAAATCCACCACTTGGTGAATGCCAACTACACGATCTTCCTGCCGATATTCGATGTTCTCGGGAGGAGTTACGTGTCACCGCGGCACCTACCAAAGCTTAAGGCCGTGAACCAGTTCCCAGGCTTCGACGCAGCGCTTTCGAGTACGTGCGGGGATTCCTTGTTTCGTACCTAGCTACGCTTTACGTCACTCTGGCAAGTGGGCGCTTCTCGGAAGAGGGCGCCCATCAACTTTTTAAATTATTGCGTTGCGCGGTTTTTGATTTGCTTGATTTCCCCATCTTTAAAGAATAAAGTGCTTTGTGGAGGTTGTGCTTATGGCGGAACAGATTTACTGGCTCTATCGCGACTCGTCTCCAGAGAGCCAAGCTGCAGAAGACACTCTCAAAGCGAAAGGAGTTCATCCGCGGACGATCTGGGATGCGCCAGGATATGACCGATTTCCATCGCTGGAAATCGGCATCCAGACCTTCACTGGTCTGGCCGCAATCCAATTCTACGTGGCTGACAGACTGTAGTTGATTTCGTTGAGGGCGGACCGCAAGGTCCGCCCTCTCTTTTATATTAGATTGCGCGGTTTTTGATTTGCTTGATTTTTTTTGCTCTAAAGAATAGAGTTCTGTTAGGAGTGAGCCATGATTAAGATAACTGATCTGGAAATGAGCGAGAGTATTGGCAATCAGCTTGCTATCGCCCTGATTCTCATGTTTGCCGCCGCCGCTTTGGCCGCAGCTGCTGTGAGGAATCCGGCTGTGGTAGCGTGGTACGTGGCCGGGGCGGTCTTGCTGGGACTGTGTTCACTAGGACTAGTAGTGCTCGCCGCATCGGACAGAGTGGTACACCATATCTTAAAACAAAAAGATCTTGTGTGAACTGTGGCGAGTGCTAGTTGCGAGAGGGCGGACCGCAAGGTCCGCCCTCTCTTTTATATTAGATTGCGCGGTTTTTGATTTGCTTGATTTATTTGAAGTTAAAGAATAAAGTGCCTTTAGGAGGTTGTGATGAAGAGGTCGGAATTTTTTAGGAAAGTCATAGAGGCGGGCACCAAGATCAACAGGGAGTACAACGCGGAGAGTACCGACAAAAAGGTCTTCAACTGGTCCGCGCAGTCGGTGGCGGTTACCAAATCATCCGGGATGTTCTTGTCAGATGTTGTTCACAAAGACGAGGCTGAAAATCCAGTTGCTTTGGCGGTGCGAGCAATTGCTCTTGACGGGTTTGGTTCTCGTTCAAACATCTCCTTCGAAAGTCTCGTGGCATTTGAAGAGGCGTTGGAGTACTTCGAGGAGAAGTCAAAGGAGAGGGCAGAGCGTACTCTCGAGGAAATGCGCCAAAAGTATTCGTAAAACAGGGCGGACCTAACGGTCCGCCCGAAGCTTTTTATATTGCATTGCGCGGTTTTTGATTGGCGGTACAATACGCTTATGACCAAGTCTGTTTCTCATATCTTCGGAGGAGAGGCCAAGGTGAAGATTATGCGCCTCTTCATCTTTAACCCCGGGCTCACCCTGACCTCCTCGGAGGTATCACATAGGGCTAAGGAGCGTTCCAATACCGCTAGGCGGGAATTAAACAACCTAACCAAAGCCGGGCTCATCAAGAAGCGCGCGCGAGGATTCATGCTTAATTCCTCCTATGCCTATCTGCCAGCTATCGGTAATTTCCTCGTAGACGCTACCCCAATCTCCGAAAAAGAGCTGATTAAGAAACTTTCTAAGGCTGGTACTCTCAAATTGGTCCTTATTTCTGGTGTTTTCCTCCATGATCCGGACGCCAGAGCTGACATGCTAGTGGTAGGGGATAATCTCAAGCAATCTAAGCTTGTCTCCACTATTTCCTCTATTGAAGCTGAATTAGGCAAGGAATTGCGCTATGCTGCTTTCGAAACAGCCGATTTTCAATACCGCCTTGGCATCTACGACAAGCTCATTCGCGACATTCTCGACTCCCGTCATACCAAAATACTCAATAAATTAGGAATTTAACTATCCACAGTCTAGAAATAACCTTTGTTATAGAAGTGTATAATGTTTACATACCCCTTTTAGAGTGGTAATTAGCAATTAAGTGCATTCGCACGTATTCAATTAAGAATTATGTTATTAAGCACATGGGGACAGGTATTGCAGCTCTCATTCCAGAATCTCTGGGTCGGAGTAGTTAATTTTGTCCCGAATCTTGTTATTGCTCTCGTCATTCTAGTTTTAGGATGGCTTATCGGTGCTCTCCTGGGCCGGGCAATAGCACAAGTGTTCCGCTCTCTCCAAGTCGATGCCGCCCTTCGTCGTGCCGGTTTTGAATCATTTGTGCGCCGCGGTGGTATCAATCTTGATTCAGGCGCCTTCATTGGTGGCCTGGTCAAGTGGTTTGTAATCGTCATTTTCTTGGTAGCTGCCTTCGATGTCCTGGGTCTCGCCCAGGTTAACCTCTTCCTCCAGGAAGTGGTGTTGGCCTATCTTCCTCGCGTAATCGCCGCCGCCTTGGTTCTCTTGGTGGCTGGTGTTGTCGGTGATGTCACCGGACGCGTGGTCGTGACCGCCGCTAAAACCGCAGGCGTTCATTCCGCACACTTCGCCGGCGCTATCTCCAAGTGGGCTGTATGGATCTTCGGTATTCTTGTCGCACTTTCCCACCTCGGTATTGCGGCAACATTCAGCCAGACACTCTTCACGGGTATCGTTATTGCTATTTCTCTCGCCCTTGGCCTATCTTTCGGCCTCGGCGGTCAGCAGGCAGCAGCTAACTTCCTCGAGCGCTTGCGCGGGGAAATGAGCGGCAAAAACCACGGTTAATTCTCGGTGTTATTTTAGCTAGATAATACCTACGTGGCGTAAAGCCCCCTCTCGCGAGGGGGCTTTACTTTAAGGCTTGATTTCTATACTATATTTCGCACAAGCGTTCTCACGCTTTTTGCCCCGACGCCCCGTCGGGGGTCGGGGTCCCGACTGAAACGTCGGGATTTATTACGAAAAAATGTCTAGATCATCCTTAAAAGGTCCATATGTTGACCCTCGCGTCTTAAAGAAGGTCGAGGGCAAGAAACCGGGAGAAACCGGGGTTATTAAGACATGGTCCCGGGCCTGCCAGATCGCTCCGGAGATGGTCGGCTTCACCTTCGGCGTTCACAACGGCAAGAATCATATAGAGGTATTCATCACCGAGGATATGGTTGGGCATCGTCTAGGTGAATTTTCGCTTACGCGCAAATTTACTCGCCACGGTGGCAAGATGCAGAAGGATCTCGAGATCAAGCAGAAGGAAGGCGAGATCGCTGCTGCTAAGGCCGCTAAGGGCGCGGA
>JAUSGP010000005.1 GCA_030674415.1 bacterium
CCTCCTTGGACTGGAGTTCCAGCCTCTGGATATCCAGCTCCATCGATCCTTTCTTGCCGAGAGAAATGATCAGGCGCAGCAAATAGCCGAAGCCGATACCGGCAGATGCGGCAAGTAATGCGAAAAGTAGCGCTAATTTTAGAGACATGACACTATGGCTAGGTTCTAGCGACTAGGTGCTAGGGAGTTCAACCGTGACCGAGTTCGGGAGGAAACTACAAACGTTTCTAATTAATTTTTGAATTGGAACCCCCTTACAATACCAAGATTAGAGAATCTTGTCTATGATGCCGTATTTTTTGGCTTCTTCAGAACCCATGGAGTAATCCCTATCAACATCTTTTTCGATGCGAGAGAGGGGTTGGCCGGTGTTTTGAGAGAGGATTCTATTGGTGATTTCTCGCGCCTTCAAGATACGCTTAGCCGCAATTTCAATGTCGGTCGCTTGACCTTCGGCTCCGCCCAAAGGCTGATGGATTAAAATTTCCGAGTTGGGCAGCGCAAAACGCTTGCCTTTCTTGCCAGCAGAGAGAATAACGGCACCCATCGAAGCGGCGATACCCACGCACACCGTGGAAACGTCGGGCTTAATGTTATTCATGGTATCGACGATAGCTAGGCCAGATGTAATAACGCCACCGGGGGAATTAACATAGAGAGTGATGTCTTTCTTTGGATCTTCCGACTGAAGGAATAGGAGTTGGGCGATAATGGTATTAGCGACACCGTCATCGATCGGTCCACCGAGGAAAATGATGCGTTCGCGCAAGAGGCGAGAGTAGATATCATAAGCCCGCTCACCAAACTGGCTCTTCTCTATAACGGTTGGGATAAGATAACTCATGCGAAGTAGAGTAGCTCAAAGTTCTGATATAATCAAGTTATGTTTGAAAAATACCTCAAAGACATAGGCTTGAGTGATAAAGAAGCTGCCGTCTATTTAGCACTTTTATCTTTTGATAAAGCTCTCGTAACTGAAATAGCCGACAAGGCGAATATCAAGCGGCCTACTACTTATGTAATTCTTGAAAGTCTAGCCAAGAAAGGTCTTGTTAGTGAAGCCAATATTGGCAAGAAAACTTTTTACATTGCCGAGCCACCTGAAAAGTTGGGGCTATTTGTCGAGAGACAAATTCATTTACTGGAGGAAAACAAAAAGAGTCTGGACATTATTGTTCCTCAACTTAAAGGAATTCAGAGGGAACAGGGAGAAAAACCAGTTGTTCAATTTTTTGAAGGTAAAGAAGGGGTAATAAGTTCTAGCCATAACATTTTCTCAAAAAAGATCAACGATGAACCTGTATATATAGTCTACTCAAAAGATACGGTTATGGACATGTTTTCAGAAAAGGAGGCGAAAGAGATGCGCGAACTGCGTATCTCTAGAGGAATCAAGTCAAAAGCAATTTACATCTCCAAAGAGGGGGAGAAACCTTCCGATGAAACAGGAGACAGAATAAAAATAGATGAAAACAAATATCCTATAAAAAGTGACATTACCATCTATGGTGATCAGGTGAGAGTGGCAGTATTTGGGAAAAGGCTATCAGGTATTTTCGTAAAGAATCAAGAATTAGCAGACACTTTAAAAAGTCTCATTAAATATATTTTTGATCATAAATAAGAAGTGCCGTGGCAGAGAAGTGAATCTCTACCACGGCACAGGTCGGATCAGGCTGTAAGGGAGGGAGTTATCCTACCCGCAACCTCTGAACATAAGCGTCATGCACTTCTTTCGTTCTGGCGATGGCTGATGCCCCCGCCTGGCTTGTGAAGAGAATCTGACTCTTGCTTCGATCCTACGTCCTACACTGGTTGGCGGCCGGACGCACTCCGCCTCGAGTTCTAGTCGTTCACTTCTTTATCCTCCACGATCTGTGACTAGAGATAAACTGGAGGCCTCACAGGGGCGTTGACAACACCCCTGCTCCCCAGCCGCCCTAGTCGTGCATAGAACCCTCCTTTTCGCCGGTAACACACCGGGTACTCGCTAGCAGGTAGTATATACCCACTAGTTTTAAATGTCAAGTTAGAATAACAAAATTAGTTAGTTTAAGTGTCAATTTTTATCTAGTTTAGTCAGACTCAATTAAATTCTATATTGTACAAAATGGCTATATTTCTAGCTATTTTAAATATTGTATAAGATGAAATGTCAAAACTGCTTGACAAAATTACTCTTTAGGTATATACTCTCTTTGTACCTTGAAATCAGCACTGGTTAGCGACGGCAACCGTCTAGAAAATTATCACGGACCCGCAGTCAGACTGGCTTCAAAAGTACGGTTTCTATCCTGCGGAGGAACTACGTTCCTCCGCTCCAGAGGCTCAAAAGCCTGTGGGGCGGGGGTGGGTAAGGTGGCCTTAATACCGCATAGGGAGTCTTCCCCTTCAGCAAGGGAAGTATGCGGAACCAGACGCGAGCACAGACTCGCGGAGGGTAAACCAAGATGGGACGAGTTTTGTGCCTGAAGCCCCGTGAAGCTGCACGGTGTGCTACGTCCCAGCCCGAACCCACTCCCCGCGATGTTCTTTTACAAAAAGTGGCTAACACCACTAGAGGACTGGAGGCAGAAGCCACCAAGATCCTCGCTCGGGCAGGTTTCAAGCCCGATGGCCAACGCAAGTCGATTCGCCGGGAAAGTGTGAGAGCAATCTCCACTCCCTGCGGCGGCAAGCCTGGTTATCGGAGGCGATAACCGCCGGGTGCGTCATCTTCGGCCAAGGCACCGAAGTTGCTCCAAAATCCAGGAGTGTAAAAGCATGGGTAAGAATGGGTGAGCGGTAAAATATCGCTCGCCCTCCCATCAAAGCTTTCAAACTTTTGAAAATTTTGATGGGAAATGATTCCCAAATGTTCTTTGGAGATAAAAAGATGCTGAAAAAGATCGGTTTGTCTGTCCTGTCGGCGTTTTTCGCTGGCGGAGCAGTTCTCTGGTTCTGGGTTGCCTATACGCAATCCAATCCAGAGATGGCGAGGGCGGCTTTCATGATCGCTCTCGGCCCCACCACGGCCGCAATCCTCTTTGCCCACAAGGCGAGATGGATCAACAAACCCAATCGTTGATGATTGGGTTCCCACCAAAACATGTCCAAGTCGGTGCAGCGGCTCGAGGACAACAACACTTCATTTAGGGACCTGCGAAAAGCACTGTAAGTGCTACACGGGCCCAGAAAGCTTGAAGTGTACGGTCTCAAAAGATCGAGATCACTGGGTTCGAATACGGGTGGCTTAGTGCTCTTCCGAAGGAGGTGGCCACAGCCCGTTATTCCATAGAACCTGGACTGCAACGTTCTTTAAAAGCCGAACTTCGGTTCGGCTTCCATCAGAGTTCTGAAAACTTTCAGAGTTGTGATGGGGAATGTTCCCCGCTGTTCTTTTCAGGAGATTATATGCCCAATACGTTTGCCGAACTGGTCGTCCGGATCAACAATTCGGACAACGGGACTCTGTTCCAGCAGATCTGCGCAATGTTCGCGCAGGTCAGCACGATGGACGCTAACAGCGTTATCGTGTGCTGGCAGGCTCTCGACATGGTGAGGAGTCTGGACTCCCGCCACGGCTGCACCATTGCAGTCGACAAGCTCCAGCGCGCCTTGATTGCCAGGATGCAAGTCCTGAGCAATCAAGAGTTTCCCCACGCCGTCCTCTACAACAGGATGACGCTGCGGGAAAAATTCAGATCAGTAATCGGTCCCGGGAGAGGGCTGTGATCTGGGCGCCGTCAGTCTCATTAGGTAACTGACGTTAAAGGGAGTTAAGCTGCCCGTCCGTCGTGTAGGACAAAGTGCTGATGACCAAGCGTCTGCCGGAGCGTCATCCCGGTGCTGATTCGCAAGAATCGGCTTTCTATCAGAGAACTGAAAAATCAGTCTTCTGACGGGAAGCTGAAACTTCCCAAAACCAGAGGTCCAAGCCGGTGCAGCGGCTCAAGGACTGAGAGAGTTCAAGTTCACCTTTTAAATCCCAACTCTCTGGACGCTCAGAATCTGCTTTTGGACTCGTGGAGCAATGCTCGCGAAATCCTAGCAGGAGCGCAAGGTGAATGGTGAACGTAAGTTCATCACCGAGGGCGGCGTGCCAAGCATGACTTGTCACTCTGCTCCGGACTGCACACGTTCTTTCTATAGGAGGTGAGTATGTAGACGCATACGTGTGCCGGCAGGTTGAGAGCGAGCCGGCACTGTCATTCAGCCGAACTTCGGTTCGGCTTCCATCAAAGTTTTTAAACTCTTGAAAATTTTGATGGGACAATTCCGTCCCGAAAGTTCTTTGAGGAGAGTGCTATGCAGAATATCATCGTTGGCGTGTCTATCCCGGACAACTACCAGATCGGCTCCAAAACCGAAGGTCGGCGGATGGCGGTGCACAGTTGGGATCTCACGAAGAGTGAGAGACTGACCACCGCCACCTACGGCAGCCGGCAGCACTCAACAACTTGGTTCGAGGACTGCGAAGTTCTCGACGCCGAGGGGGAGCTACCCGAAGCCCTGCACATTCTCGTCCGCTGTGGGCGTGAGTGGAATGGGTCGATCGGCGGGTCGTCGTGGTTCGCCAGTGAAGCTTTTGTCTCACGAGAACGTGCTGAAGAGTACGTCGCCAAGTGGGAGTCGGAGCTCAGCTGGTACTGGATCGTCACAACAAGGAGGTGTATCGAGTGAGTATAGCGTCTGCCGGAGCGTAATCCCGGTACTGTTCAGAGATGCGTATCTCTGCTGATGAGCTCAAAAGAGCGAAACAGAAATTCTTTGAAATTTGGGTCCCCATTAGATAATTCAATTTTTGAATTATCTAATGGGGAGATGTCACTACGCGAGGACAGGGAACAACAGAGCTAGCGTGCTAACGCCACGTGAATACTGCCCGCTGAAACTCCGTGATGCATGACTCTTCCCAAGTAACACGGTCCAGGCCGGTGCAGCGGCCAGAGGACTAGTGGATTCGCTCGCCTGGATTGGTGGGCGGATGGCGACGAGTTCTCGTCGCAACCAGGTATAAGACCGGGGGTTCAAATCGCTTCTGAAGGAGGTGCCCCGACCGGTGATAGAGTACCTGGACTGCACACGTTTTACTTTTGTTCTTTCAAAAAGGAGATTAGAGAGATGATGATCGGCCTTTCGAACTCGGAAGCCAGGGCTCGTTTGGTTGAGGGTGTGGTGTCCGACGATCGTCGCGACATCATCGGGCCGAACGGCCTGAAGTACAAGGTCAAGAACTACCTTGTACCCACCCTCATCCCAGGAGAGAAGGTGCGGTTCATTCCGCATCAGCGCTCCTGGAAGAGTCAGACCTATGCCGGCGAGGTCTGGCTGCAAAACGAGCGCCATCGCCGGCGCAAACCCGATCCTTCGTGATCGGGTTCCCATCAAAGTTTTCAAATCATTGAAGATTTTGATGGGAAATGATTCCCAAATGTTCTTTACAACAGGAGAAGAGATAATGAGAATTCTGGTAATTGACGACAACCCTCTTCATCATGCAAGTGCTCGGCAGACGCTCGGTGGCCACGAGGTCACGATCGTCGGCACGTACGACGAGGCGCACAAGCTCCTTGAGGAGCCGAGAGCGCACTGGAAAGCCGTGAATGATGAACTGGAACGCCGCGGCTTCAAGAACCCATACGCGCCGAACATGACCGCGGAAGAGCGGGCGGCGGCGCGGGCCGAAGAGAAGCGCATTGAGCAGGAGCTCTGTCCGCCTCCGCCGTTCGAAGCCGTTCTCTCTGACTTGCTCATGCCAGCAAGCAGGATGACCATGGGTCCGGAAGGAGAGAAGTACATCGGGCAGGAAATGCCGGTGGGCTTCGCTCTCTCGCTCATGGCGGCTCTTCACGCGAAGTACGTGGCGGTCGTGACGGCAACCAACCATCACAACCATCCGGCCTCCGCCATGCTCGACGCCTTTGAGTCGAGATGCACCCACGAGCACGATTCGGTAGGCAAGCCCCCTCGTTTTGTCATCAACGGAGCGCGTGTCGGTTTCTACCACGCGCCGATGACATTCGTGGAGGGTACCACCTGTCCGGATTGCGGCGGCAGCGGCGACAAGGAGGTCTGCTACTGCGTCGAGCGCAACGCCGGCGTGGCCAAGCCTGATTGCGACACCTGCAAAGGTGCCGGCCGTCAGTGTTGGACTTGCCGCAATACCGGCAAGCAGTGGGGCAAGGACTGGGGCAAGGTCCTAACTCATATCACTGCTGGATAGCGGTGATAGCCCCGTGAGGCTTATCAGATAACTCACGTTAATGAGCGTTAAGCTGCTCGCCTGTTGTGTAAGGCAAAGTGCTAATGATCTGACGTCCGCCGGAGCGTCATCCCGGTACTGTTCTTTCCGCCGAACCTCGGTTCGGCTCCTACCAGAGTTCTGAAAAACTTCAGAATTGTGGTGGGACAATCCCGTCCCCTGTTCTTTGAGGAAAAAATGAAGAAGAAAATTCTTCGACTGCCTCGCGCACCACTACCGCGCCAGACTGGTGGATACCACAGTCCGGACAAGGGTCGCGGTGCCTACAACCGCCAGCATGAAAAACTGGCCACCAAAAAGGAGACGCAGGAATGATGATGAAAACGATCCCGCAGCAGGTTCAGCGTCCTCGCGTTCACCAGCCACTGTTTCTGAAACAGAAGCTCGTCTGCTCGATGTGCAAGGTTAGGGAAGTGATCCCGCCGATTGCCGTCTGCTCGCCCTGCTTACAAATCCTCAACCAGAGGCGCAAGGAAGCAGAGAAGAGTGGGCGTCCGTGGTGGCGGCGATGGTTCTGGGGCTAAATCACCCAGCGTCTTCCGGAGCGTCATCCCGGTACTGTTCAGAGATGCGTATCTCTGCTGACGAAGTCGAAAGACAGAAACAGATGTTCTTTAAAAAAAATCTGCCTGCTTCCCAGAAAGTTCCTGAAATATATTCGGTACTTTTCTGGGGCGCAGGTATGGACAGATACCTTGGACGCCCGGGAAGCCTCCCACCCAATAACCACCTTAAGTCTGACGAGACAAGAGGAGAATGGTTATTTGGTTAAAAATCGACCTTGACTTCGCGCTGGTCGATTAGGCCGCTCTTTGCAGGGATCGGAATAGGCATTCCTAAAGGTCTCGGATGATGCAACATTTGAGACCACTGTCCACCGTTCTTTTTGCCGAACTCATGTTCGGCTTCCGTAAAAGTTTTTAAATCATTGAAAATTTTTACGGGACAATTTGGTCCCAACCTGTTCATTTCATCATCAGAAGGATGGCTTGGCTATGGAAAAGAAGTTTGTTCTCTCTATTGTCGAATCCGAGAATACGAAGTATGGGTATAACCCATGTGAGTGCTCGGATTGCACCCACTGGAGTATCAACTTCGAGCCCTCGGCAGACGAGGCGGCGGTGAAGGAGCTTTGCGATTTCGTCAATCGAGTATCTCACTCGAAAGGCAAAATCAAGGAGCTTGGGGAGAAGGAGTGCAAATTCCTGTCGGCCCTTTTGGGAATCAACATCACAGGAGGTCTTCCTTATGTTGAAGCTAGATACTGGGAATACCAGGAACCTAGACCCGAACCGCCACCATCATCTGTTTCCGAGGCATTCCGGAGGTTGCACAATCTTAAGCGGGGATCCTAGTGAATCCATAAGCTAGGGCGAGACCGCAGTGCATATGGGTGAGCGGCAAAATATCGCTCGCCCTCCCATCAGAGTTTTTCAAAAATTGGAAAGTTCTGATGGGACAATAGTGTCCCTGTGTTCTTTCACAGCCTAAGGAGTGCGTCCATGAAAAGCGTTGAAAAAGAGTTACCAGAAGTCTACGGGATCATCTCCCGCGACCACGCCCAAAACGGCAAGAACAGCGCTGTCTCCAAGTACGTGAACGGCGGGTGTACCTCGGATTCAGCAGAGCCAGTACTGGCACTCGTGATGCCCTATTTCGAGAGCTACGAGATGTCCAGGCTCCTCGCTCTGTATGATGCGGTCTGGAGCGCTCATCAAGTCGGTCTGTTGCACCACATCAATTTCAGCAACAGGAAGATCAGAGAGGAGGCGCGCAAGTACGGCATCTCTGATGATCGGGTGTGGCCAGCGAAGCTCGTGGACATCGAGGAAATCAGCGTGGGCGACCCGGAGGATATCGGGTCTGCCATTGCGGAGATCCTCAGTGTCCTCATGAAAATGAGAGACATGGAGAGCTTCCTCGAGACTCGCGCCGATCAACTTCTGAGTTCTTAGGAATAAAATACGTCCACTGGCGCGTAAGCCCAGTATCGTCCGAGGAAGTCATATATCCTCGGACTTCCTTCAGAGAATTTAACTTCGGTTGAATGTTCTGAAGGAACGAATGGTTCGTTCCATGTTCTTTGAGGAGATAAAAAGATGGAAACAGAAAAGGATTTGTTCGAGCTTGAAATGGAGGAGAAGCGGAAGCAGGAACCTCCGATCTCATCCGATAACCCCGCACCCTTCAAACAGCCGTTTCTGGTCATTACGTTCAAAGATCAGAAAATCCACGGCAACGTTGCCGACGGCTGGCACGTCGAAGTCGACGGTCAGATTCAGAAGTACTTCGAAGAATTCACGGAGCGCACTCTCGAATGGGCTCCGCCGTTCAATTCAATGCACCGCGCGACGCCGCTTCTGAGGAGCATCGTCGAGTACTTCGCGAGCCGTGGCATGGAGGTCGCGAGTGTGGCCACGTACGCCGGATCGGCTGGCCCATCACATGTACTGAGGAACGGGGCGTTCTTCAAGCGCATGAGGTTCTAACGTTCATTAAAAGGAGGTAATATGCCACCGGATTCAAAAGGGATAGCTGAGCGGCCCGATTCAAGACTCAGCCCTAGATCTTCGAGGTTTAGAGAGGTAACGGTACGTGCCTTCACGTGATCCGACCTAATGGGGAAGAACCAAAACTTGGCCAACCTTCCCCTTTCATCTAAGGTTTTAGAAAATTGAAATTTTAGATGAGAGAATAGTTCTCTCAATGTTCTTTGAGAAAAGAGGTGTCATGTATCGAAGGATCGAACCTCCAGGCAGCTCGGCTATGACTCTTGGTTGCGAGGCAATGTGTCAGTCTGGTCTTCCGGATCCCCGCGGTTGGGTTCAAGGCACTCGACCAGTCGAATATTTCTTCACCGAATACGGCTGGCGCAAAAGCGGTCATGCAGTTCTGAGCGAAATTCGCTCAAAGGGTGTTATCGCCAAAGTGATCGCAGTGAAGGAAAGGGACCCTCGTATCCATGTTCGCTACCAGGACAAGTGGCAAGTGATTGTCACCTGGGGATGTCGAAAGGAACATAACTCCAAACGAAGGGTATCAACCCAAAACTAGGAGTGAGAAATGTTCTTCGATAACCATGAAATTTTGGTCCAGGGTTCCACGCTTGTAGGTATTCAGAATGTAACCTTGCTTTGCAAGATTCACGACGAGCTCGAGCTCCTAATCATCGACACCCAAGCAATAGTGCCCGGCAAGATCGTTCGTTTAAGATGTCCGTATTGCAGAATGCTTGGCTACCTGATCACTAGCAAAGCTGAGTAATAACTTGATCGGGCAAACTATGTTTGCCCTTCCGTCAGAGAGCTGAAAGATTTCAGAATTCTGACGGGACAATTCCGTCCCGTGTTCTTTGAGTGAAGAGGAAGTGAAAGAATGGAACAGCATCTGTCGGTTGCTCAAGCCGCAAGCGAAGTAATCCAACACGCCTGCGAGAATTTCTCTACCACGAGCCGACAAGACGAACTTTGTGGAGAGATCCTCGCCGCTCTCACGATTGCGGCCAGGGTAGACATCCAGGCAAGGGAGCGCCACGCCTTTGTCTCTAGATGGCAATCGCTTCTTCCGGAAGTCCTTCGTGCCAACGGAAGAGCGGTTTTTGCAGTCATCGTGGAGCAGAAGCTAGAAGAACTCCTTTAAACAAACGTTCATCGGCACGTAAGCCCGGTTCCGAGGAAACCATAAATCCTCGGGTTTCCTTAAAAGATTTTCTAACAGGAAATTTTTTAAGGGGACAATTCCGTCCCAACTGTTCTTTGAGGAAAATACGATGAGAATGATTCTGTGTCTTTGTTTTCTGTCCGTTGCTCTCGTCGCGGCGCAAGAACCGGCGCAACAACCGGTATTCCCCGCACTGACCGAGCCGGCTTACGTCGGCGTCGGCCAGGTTGATCTCAAGAAGATTTCCTTGAGGTCGGCACGCGACTTGGGCATCATCCGGGCGCAGGGAGCGCTCGCACGCGCAATCTGCGACCCGAACAACGAGAAGGAGCGCGTCCGCGCTTTCATCGTTGGCAAGCGTCATACCGACGAACTTCGAGTCGGTGACGTGCTCTGGGTCCGTATCTGGATCCGGAAGGACGAGGTCGAGGTGGACAAAGTCTGCCTCGACTGAAACGGAAACGAATTCATTTTTGGAGGGTGTATGCAACAGAGTGTGCTCGGCGAACTCATCACGCTCATTTTGGTCATCGTGATCATGCTCGGAGGCATGACAATGATCGTGGGCGGCCCGTCTCTTACGGGACGGTGGTACCGGTGGATCTTCCGAACTGTAGTACTCGCTCCCCTCGGTTGGGGGCTGCGCCAGATCGGCAGAGGCGTCGAGTGGCTCCTACGATGGAGCGCCCGACAACTCGGACGACTCCTACTCTATCTCGCTCGACTCACGGGCAGAGGTATCCACTACGCCTGGGTCAGGTTAACCACCTGACCCAGTTTTGTCATATTCTAAGCCATATTTTGATAAATTAGAGGTAAAAATAGACAATATACTTGACAATATTTCAAGTATATGATAGGATAGTAATAGATGCAGGCGTTTATCGTCGGCACCAGGACGGTCGTCAGCAACTTCGTTGACGGCACCCGAATCGTGGAGCAGAGGTTTCGGGAAACCGAAGCGGATGCTCTTGCTCACGCTCTGTGGCTCGAAAGCCACGGCAAGCGTGAGGAAGCTGTGGAATATCTGGACGACTACCTCCAGAGACACCCAGCCCCGACTCGCCACTAAGGTGGGGGTGCAATGGGGATGTCATCGCAGTCCCTGTAAATAAAATGCGTGCCCTTAGCCGGGTCACAAGCAAGGCCATTCTTAACCGAACGGCCTTTTTGTTTTACAACAAACCCGCCAATTGGCGGGTTTGTGTTTCTTAATTAACTAGAAGGATTTTAAGAAGCGTTCATTTCGGCATCGAGATTTTCGAGCTCGGTAGAGTTGAGATCAGCTTCGATGTCAGCGGTAGTATCAGATTCGCTCTGGATGTTGATGGTATCGAGTTCATTGTTTAGTGCCTGACTCTCACTACGCTGTCCCCAGAAGTAGAGTGCTCCGAAGATCACAACAGCGAGAATGACGATAGCGCCGATGATGGGGCCGGCGGAGGAGCCAGACTGAACTGCTGCATTGACGTTGCTTTGTTCGTCCATGTTATTAGATGGCTAAATAATAATTAATCGTCGTCTTCCACTTCAACAATTGAGGTGGCATTTGCTTCGACCCTAGTCTTGCCGAGAGCACCGAGGGAGCGAAGTGCCTTCATGAGACTGGTGTGAGCCTCACGAATATGGCCCTTAACTTCAGCAGCAATATTGCGTACTCGTTCGAAGTTTTCCTGCGCCTTGTCTCCAGAGAGATCAACAGAGGCAAAAAGGGCAATGCTCGTCTTGGCTGCAGAGAGATGAACTTTTGCCTCCGCTACGAAACCTTCGGCTTCGGCTGTATTCTTACCCTCGGCCTTAACCTTCTCTATTCTAGACTCTATCCTGGTAAGAATTTTCTCCAGTCGTTCAACGGTAGCCATGAGCAATCGAGCAGTGTGTTCGGCCTTCTTCTTAGCTAGACCTCTCTGCATCTCCACGCGCTTAGCTGTTGAGGAAGCTTGGCGCACTTCGCGGTTCTCTTTCATTTCTTCTTTACGAGTTTCGATATTGGCCTTGATTTCGACTCGACGCTCGGTACTCGATGCCTTACGATTCTCGGCCTCAATCTTCCTCTCTTCTACTCTAGCCTTAACATCAACACCAACCCTTTCGGCTGGTACAGGAACAGGACGACCACCGAGGTTCTTGTCTCGATAATCAGTATCCAAGGCGAAAGCCGGAGTGGCCAAGGCAACAAGTGCCAAGGCGAGGGTAGCAGTAATAAATTTTTGTTTCATTTAATATGATTAGCTCTTAATCAGCCATTACCGTAGACGTTAATTATAGCTAATTACTACCACCCCTGCGAATACTTTTCGTTGTAGAGTTTATTCTAGATTCTTGAGATAAATGTCCTTATATCTCTGTTCACATTCTTTGATAACCTTAAGAGCTTCTTCTTTGTCGAAGAACCCCTTAGGAATACTTTGTCCTGGTTTTTTAAGATCCTTATAATGCTCTAAGAAGTACTCCGTTTCCTTCTTGAATTGTTCTCCTAAATCATCGATATTCTGGATGTGATCACTCCTCTTATCATCAGCAAGAACTCCAATGATCTTATCGTCGACTTCTCCAGCATCTTCAAATTTTATCACTCCGATAATACGGACTTCAGCTAAGCAGCCCAGAGCAAGAGGCTCCATGACGTTAACAATAGCGATATCAAGAGGATCCCCGTCATGATCCCAGGTTTGAGGAATAGCTCCATAGGTGTAGGGGAACGCCAGGGATGAGTAGCCGACACGATCAAGCTTGAGTTGACCTGATTCAGTAATGATTTCGTATTTGTTGAGAGTTCCAGTATTAATCTCGACAATAGTGTTTACTACGTCATTCTTTCCCTCTACAAACGGTGGTAGGACAAGCAAGAGATTGAGCATGAACTTTGACGGCTTGTGGTTTATGTTTGCCATATATTTATCTATTTAATTTTAACACAAATTAATTTTCTTCTGGAGCTGGAACCTCGGCAGTAGCAAGTTCTTCTCCACGCGCAGACTGAATGTCGATCTTCCAGCCGGTAAGCTTGGCCGCCAGACGCACGTTCTGTCCGCCCTTGCCGATTGCGAGAGACTGCTGATCTTCAGCAACAATCACGGATGCAGCTTTTTCTTCTTCGTTTATTTTAATGTCCAAAACCTTAGCCGGGGAGAGAGCTTCTTCAATAAACTTCTTCGGCTCGGCTGACCATTCGATGATGTCAATCTTCTCACCGCGGAGCTCACTCATGACAGTAGATACACGTACCCCACGCTGGCCGACCAGAGCGCCGATTGGGTCGATATGAGTGTCTACGGCTTGTGCGGCAATCTTGGAGCGGTAACCCGCTTCTCGGGCAATAGCCTTGATAACTATTGCGCCACTCGCCAGTTCCGGGGCTTCCGCTTCGAAGAGCTTCTCAAGAAACTTCGGATGAGAGCGGGAAAGTCTGAGGAAGACTCCGCGCGGAGACTCTTCCACTCTATAGAGATAAGCGCGCACGCGTTCGCCTTGGCTGAAGCGCTCACTCGGTATCTGCTCCTCGTAGGCTAGAAGACCCGTAGCCCGACCCATGTCTACGAAGATATTGCCGCGCTCTATCCTCTGGACGGTGCCGTTCACTATCTCGCCTTCACGCTTACCGAATTCGGACACGACAGAAGTTTTCTCCGCCTCACGAATCTTCTGCATGATCACTTGCTTAGCCGTTTGTGCGGCGATGCGACCATACTCACCCTTAGACTCAATAGGGAAAATAATTTCTTCATCGATCTGGGCGTCCTTCTTAATCTTACGCGCATCTTCAAGGAGGATATGATGCTCCGGATTGTAGACAACTCTTTCATCTGCTGAAACAACCGCTTCGTCAACTTCACTTTCTGGAGTTTCTTCGTCTTCAAATATAACGCGTGATTCATCCACCACAATTTTCACCTGGAAGAAATTAGTTTCCCCAGTCGACAGGTCGAAGGAGGTACGGATAATCTGACCCTTCTTGCCGTACTCCTTCTTATAAGCGGTAGCGAGAGCGGCTTCAATGGCTTCGATGATCGAGGCCCGCGGAATACCGCGGGCTTCTTCAAGCTCGCTTAGGACTGAATTGATGACTTTGAGATCAAACATGTTGGTTTTGGTTACGAAATGGGTTCGCCTCACGGCGAACCCACCTCAAGCAAACTTATTACTTATTTACTCTACCAAATGCCTTTAGGGTTTGTCAACTCCCTACGGTCGTTAGCTTCAGGTTCACTCGGACTCTAAAAACAAAGCGCCGAAGCGAAAGCTGAGGCGGTCTTTCATTTTGTATTTATTCCCACTCTCCAATTATTAACCTCCCCTTCTTTTCCTTAGTCCATCTCTTTATTTGTGCTTCTCGTTTTCTAGCTGAAGATTTGTCTAAAAATTTTTTTGATACGTAGACAAGATTGAATGGCCCTTGTTGTTTGGCCATTTGAGATCCCTCACCAGAATTATGTTTGATTATTCTTAAGGCTGGATTAGTAGTGATACCAGTATAAAAATGTTTGAATCTAGATTCAGCGATATAGACATACCAGGACATTACTGAATTATACTCCTTCGATATAACTCAGGATAAAGCCCTTCGACTCTCGCCTGCGGTGAGCGCAGTCGAACCGCTCAGGGTACTTCTCCTAAGTGCTTTTATGAGGTTTACACTGAGCAATAGCTATTGAGCGAGCACTTGCGGTGCGAAGCGAAATATGCTATAGTCGAAGTGTGATTTCCAAGACCAAAAAGCAGAAGCTCATAAGTGAAGTACGGGTCCACGACACGGATACCGGCTCCCCTGAAGTGCAAATTTCCATATTGACTAAGCGCATTGAGGAGCTGGCAAAACACCTCAAGGCAAATGCTAAAGACAATCACTCGCGTCGAGGCCTCTTGGCTATGGTAGCCAACCGCCAGACGCATCTGAAATATTTGGAAAAGAAGAATCCGAAGCGAGCCTCAGCTTTACAAAAGAAACTTGGTCTCAAGAAATAACCCCGGGCAGCTTTTAGCTGCTAGGGACTAGCTGTTAGCTTAAATTTCGCACGCGAATTCAAAAGCTAGAAGCTAGAAGCTAATAGCTATAACCTAATTTATATGTCAGTTATCAAACATAAAGCCCAGCGGGTCGGCATTTTCATAGACACGCAAAACATTTATCATTCCGCCAAGAACTTGCATCATGCCAAGGCCAACTTCGGCGCCATTGTCAAAGACGCTCTCGATGGACGAGTACTCGTCCGCGCTATAGCCTATGTAGCTTCCACGGAAGGAGGGGAAGAAAACGCCTTTTTCGGCGCGCTTTCTAAGGTGGGAATTGAAACCCGCACCAAGCCGCTTCAAATATTCATCGGCGGAGCCAAGAAAGCCAACTGGGACATCGACATGGCTATGGACGCGGTCAAGCTTGCTCCCAAGCTCGACGCTATCATCCTCATCACTGGCGATGGAGACTTCGTCTCTCTTGTAGAGTACTTACAAAACACTCACGGTACCCAGGTAGAAGTGGTCTCCTTCGGTAAATCATCTTCATCTAAGCTTATCGAGGCTGCGGATGATTTCCTCGACCTAGACCTCAATCCTCGCAAATATCTACTCTCCGGCAATAGTATGGGCATGAGTAATCCACGAAGGATTTTGAAATAGTTCGATAAACTCACCACGAGTAGTTCGACCAGCTCACTACAAGTAGGTTAGAATAGAGGGATGGATCCGGAAGAAAAGTCTCCTTTAAAGCAAATACGCACCTTCCAGGGTGACGTGGCTGACGCCCTTCATCGGCAGAACGAATCGCTTGTTTCCATCCAACAAACCGAGGCCTCTAGGAGGCGCGCTTCTCCAGACGAAGTTGTTGATTCAGAAATCTCGGAGAGAAGGAAAAAAACTTTCTTCCTTCTCATAGGCAGTCTCTTCTTTATCATCCTCGGCATAGCGGGAGCCTGGTACGGTTACCGGGAATATTTGAGGAAAACGGCACCGCCTACACCCGTAACCCCTTCTAGTCGGCTCATATCGCCGGAGAGTGCCGTCACCCTCGATCTTTCGACAGCGAGTCGCGAAATATTTCTCTCCCGATTTGCCGAAGCAATCATAGACGTGCCAGCTGGAGCCTTGCGACACGTCATCTTGAGGAACGGCCCGACCGTTAATTCACCACTCCTTGAAACCGCAGGTTTTTTCAAAATTCTCGAGAGTCAGGCGCCCGCTAGCCTGGTGCGCTCCTTCGAGCCCATCTTTATGGTCGGAGCGTTGGGAGAGAGTCCGTTTCTGATCATTAAGCTTAGTAGCTTCGAAAGTGCCTTCGCGGGCATGCTTGCATGGGAGCCAAATATGGCTCCAGACGTTGCCCCACTTCTAGGAACCGAAGAACTTTTGAAAGTGATTCCTTCCACATCCGTCTTTAAGGATGTGATCGTCAGGAACAAGGACGTCCGCATGCTCGAATCTAGCTCGGTTTCGACCACTTCGACGAGCTCAGGGCAAGCAAGCTCACCGCAAGCAACTCCGATAATCCTTTATTCCTTCTTCGACAACCGGATACTCATTATTACGGAGAATTCAGAAACGCTCCAAATCCTCATGGACCGCCTGACCAGGGAGAAATTGTCCCGTTAGCTGGAATCATAGCGTTCTGTTAAAATGGTTCGACAAGCCCCTTCGACAGGCTCAGGATAAATCACTATAAATAGCAATATGACCATAGACTACAAACATTTTAAAAATAAGCTCGAGGAAGAGAAGAAAATCCTCGAGAAGGAACTGGCCCAAGTCGGCCGTATCAATCCTGATAACCCATCGGACTGGGAAGCTACTCCACCCGCCGACCGAGACATCTCGCAAGCAGATGAAAACACTGCCGCCGATGCCATCGAAGGCTACGAGGACAACGTGGCAATTGTTAAAACTCTCGAAGAGCGCTACAACGACATCAAGAGCGGTTTAGATAAAATAAAGCACGGCACTTACGGCGTCTGTCAGGTTTGTCAGAAAGAAATTGAGGTCGATCGTCTCGAAGCCAACCCCTCCGCAAGGACGTGTAAACAACACATGGACTAAATATAAGAAAAGCGCCGGATTGCTCCGACGCCCTTTTGCGGTCTCGCCCTGCCTTATTGTTGTCGAGGTGGCTAGTCTCGACTGATTTCGTGCAGGATCCCCGCTCAAGATTTCTGGTGAGCTACCAGCTTGCAACCGAGCTTCTCTTCCAAGAAAGCTACGATTTGTTCGACTGTCATTTCTCGATACCAGCGATCAATCCACGGCTCTCCCCAGAGAGGATCTGTGGGAATTGGATCCCCACCGATCCTTTCCGCCACATCCCTTAAGTAGGCATACTTTTGGAACATGGGGAGGATACTGCCCTGGCAACTCTCACCGATCCCATGATCGTCGAGAAGCCAAATTCTGACAGAATTTTTTCCATCAGGGCTGTCGTCGCTAGTATCAACCATGACCCTGAGTTTCGCTGGATGCAGACGGTAGAGCCTGAACTCTTCCGTATCGAAACCTTTAACGTCTGCTGCACTTCTCATCTCACACCTCCTTCCTTCTCCGCAGCCACGCGGAGTTAATTGTAAGAACTTTACTAAGTGAACCTCCTTTCCAAATCAGAAGGAAGTAGAGGACGCTGCCGCTGCCGGGTAAAGCCGATACCAAGGACCAACCCCTCATCGAACACGAACCTCAAGCCGAGTTCGCTCGCGTGCTCAATGCAGTACTTTCCAAGCTCCTCCCAAGATTTGTTGCTAGGAAAAAGCTCCGCGAGCTTATCCTTGGCAATCCCAGCAGAAGTAAGACTGTGAAGGGGATCAGTTTCCCGATAAAACATCTTCACAACCAGCTCTCCTACTGCCTTGGGGATAGTTGTGCCACCGTAGGAAATGGGCACTGGATCACCCTCACATCTTGCACCCCAACTAAGCCCGCTCAAGTAGGGCCAAGCCCAGCACAGAGGAGGTGGGGCCTCGCCAATCATGATTACCATCTCTACCTCTCTTTCTGTATTAATCCTATCACAAACGTTAGTTTATGTCAACTTAGCGAAGCTAAAATACGGCTTATATGGCTCAGTAACAATGTGTAATATTGTTGACAAATTTCAACAACTTGCTAACATTAGAGCATGATTCGAGAGCAATTAGAGAAATTGGGATTAAGCACGAAAGAAATTACCTTGTACTTAGCTATCCTTCAAAAAGGCCGAGTTTCCATACCCGAAGTGGCTCAAATAACAGGTATAAACCGCACTACTGTTTATAGCGTGGCGGAGATATTGGGAGATAAGGGCTATATCATTCAGGACCTCGGTAGTAGGCCCAATATGCTTATTGCGGTACCCCCAGAGGAACTGCGTTCTATCGTCCAGAGGCAGAAAAATATTGTGGAAAGTCTTATTCCTGAACTTCATGCAATTTCAAAAGACACGGGCTATTCCATACCGAAGATCAAATTCGTGCCTGAAGTTGATCTTGAGAGCTATCTCTATTCGGAAGCAGACAGATGGGATAAAAGCATGATGGAGGTAGACTCGATACTTTGGAGCGTTCAAGATCCAACCTTTGGACCCAAGTACCAGGAATGGATCAAGTGGTATTACACGAGACCTCATACAAACAATTTTAAATCTAACGTGATTACAAATGGTGAAGAGCGGGGGATGCCGGAATTTCGTCAGAGAAAAGCGGCAATTTTAGGCGAAGACTTGGACTTCAATTCAGCAGTCTGGGTGCGCGGACATTACATCGTCATGGTCTCTTACAAAGAGAAGCCGAATTACCTCATTGAGATATACGATAAGCGACTTGCACACAATCTCCGAGAATTGATGAGAGGTATTTGGACGCAAAATCAAAAATTGTAGGTATTGTCGTCTTTTCTGGATAAATCCACTACATGCAGGGAATTATCTTTTTCTCTAGCGCAAATAAATCTAAACTGCATTTTGCGCACTCGATACATATTTTCTTTTCCTCCTAACTTCTTTATATTCAAACCCGCCAGTTTTCCGCTCTTAATATTATCTATTATTTCAAGAACCTTAGGCTTGTCCTTACTATTTAACCTGTCGATGAACTTTTGAAGATCTTTCATCTTTCTTGATGCTTTTTCTAAGGGCCTTAATCACATCGTCTACAGGAACCCCGCGCGGATTGATTTTCCTAAAGTCTATAAGAGTTTTCCAATTACCCTCATCGCCCCATTCATCAACTGGAGTGACTCTAAAGACCGGCTTAGAACGCCGAACTACGACGAAAGACTTACCCTTCCCGACCTGGGCAATGTAGTTCTCGGTATTTTCCCTCAAATCCCTAAGCCCGATAATGTTAATTTTCATAACAGTAAGTTTATCTTAAGATTAACTTATATACAAGTATTAAACGATACAGAGTATGAATAATTACAAGCGCGTGTTGTACAATATAAAGCATGAGTTTTTCTAAAGTTTATAGCGCTCAGACAAATCTTTTAAATGTTACGCCGATCTCCGTTGAGACGGACATCTCTCGTGGTCTACATTCTTTCGCCGTTGTCGGACTACCAGACAAGGCAGTAGAGGAAGCGCGAGACAGAGTAAGCGCCGCTATAAAGAATTCCGGTTTTGATTCTCCTAAATCCAAAAATCACAAAATTATAATTTCCCTTGCGCCCGCGGATGTTAAGAAAGAGGGAACTCATTTTGATGTAGCCATCGCCCTCTCATATCTAACAGCTAATGGCGAGCTGGCCTTCGACCATGAGCGCAAATTATTTTTAGGTGAACTATCACTCGATGGTAAGGTGCGCCCGATTCGTGGGACTCTTCCGATCGCTCGTTTTGCCAAGCAAAATAAATTCAAAGAACTCTATGTGCCGGAAGAAAATGCCGCGGAAGCGGCACTGATAGACGGGATTCTCGTCTTCGGTATCTCGACGCTTTCACAACTAATCAATCATTTGAATGGCGAAGAACTGCTTGATGCGACACCTCTCACTCAACTTTCAAAAGAGCGGATTGTTTCTACGACTGACTTTGCTGATGTAAGAAGTCAGGAGAGAGCTAAGAGAGGGTTGCTTATTGCGGCGGCTGGCGGACACAATGTCGCCATGTACGGTCCGCCCGGCACCGGGAAAACCATGCTGGCCAAAGCTTTCACGGGTATATTGCCGGAGCTCACTTTCGAAGAAGCGCTTGAAGCGACAAGCATTCACTCGGTCGCGGGAACTCTCACGGAGACATTCATCACCAATCCGCCATTCCGCTCGCCCCACCATACTTCTTCTTACGTTTCATTAGTCGGCGGAGGAGCGACACCTAGACCTGGCGAGATAACGCTCGCACACCACGGCGTGTTATTCATGGACGAGTTTCCAGAGTTTGAAAGACGAGTGTTAGAAAGTTTAAGACAACCACTAGAAGATAAAGTGATTTCTGTCGCCCGCGCCAAGGGCACCGCGCATTTCCCGGCCAATGTCATGCTCGTGGCCGCTATGAATCCGTGCCCGTGCGGTAACTACGGCTTCCGCGGCAAGCAGTGTGTTTGCACACCATCATCACTCCAAAGGTACAGAAGGAAGATGTCTGGACCGATCATGGATAGGATCGACTTGTGGCTCGAAGTGGACAGGATATTGCCGCACGAATTAGGTAGTGCCGGACCGGAGGGAGACAAAAGTGAATTATTTAGAGAAAAAGTTTCAAAAGCGCGCAAGCTTCAGCAGAAAAGATTTGATGGTAAAAAAGGTGTGACCAGAAACGCCGAGATGAGCCCGCGTGATCTTGTTTCGCTTATCAAGCTCGACAAAGAATCCGAGAAGACGCTGAACCTCGCCGCTGAACGCTTAGGCTTTTCTCCACGTGTCTATCACCGCATGATCAAAGTAGCGCGCACCATCGCTGACCTAGAGGGAAGTGAGAATATTACCGCAAACCATATCCTCGAAGCCGTAGAATATCGCCCGAAAAAGTTTGATATATAAAAATCCGGAAGGATTTTGTAATCCTAAAATGGATTCCTTGCACCACGAACTTCAAAGTGGACGTGAGGGCCGGTGGTCTTGCCGGTCATGCCGATAGAGCCGATCACTTGGCCTTGCGTGACAACTTCACCAACTTCGACATTGTTCTTGCTCATGTGAGCATAGAGGGTTTGAGTGCCATTCGGGTGACTCACAACTACATAAGTTCCATAACCGCCATTGTAACCTCCTGTACGCGAGACGATAACCTTACCGGAAGCTGAAGCCATGATCGGAGTGCCGATCGAAGAGGCGAGGTCAACACCGTTGTGTCCGTGAATGCCCTGGCTCTTCCTACCGCCATTAATAGGCCTGATGTAATAACCGCTTACGACATTGGTCTGGCTAGTGACAGTACCGGAAGAATTTGAAACGCCACTAACCACTCCATCAGGAATGATGATAGTATCGCCCACTGCGAGCTTAGCTCCGGTCGGAATGTTGTTGTATGAAATGATCTCGTCGAGATCAGCTTTGTATTTGTTAGCGAGAGACTGGAGAGTATCTCCCGATTTAACAGTATGCTTCACACCCGAGATTGGGAGGATGACAAGTTCTTGGCCCTCCTTCAAGATCTTACTCTTCAAGTCGTTGGCCCAGAGTATGGTATTGGTCGAGACGCCGAACATTTCCGCAATCTCGCCGATAGTATCCCCCTTGCGCACTATATAGACGCTAATCTCGCCGTTGCCGGAGCGGCCAAGGTCGACGAAAGCGCCAGAATCATCACCGCCGGAGGAGAGAGCAGTCTCGTCAACAATAGCGACCGAAGGGCCACCGATGCCAGCCGGATTGGTATTCAAATAGCCTTCGAGCAATTCCATAGTTTGGGAATTGCCGGCACTACGCGTTTCCGGAGCTCGCAAGACCTTACCTCCTTGATTCTTGGCCTCTATGAGTGCTGGGGAGATAATCAGGCCCAATATGACGAAATGGCTCAATAGAGCCATGTGACCACGTGCTTTCATTGCTGTAAATACATTCTACCACTCATACAAAACTGTGCCACTTGGCAATCCCCATACCTCGTCCCGTAGTAATTTCATCAGAAATTTACTATCGGGATGTTATAGTGTCATTTATGTCGTCAAAACTCTTCGAAAATCTTAACGCTGAACAAAAAAGGGCGGTCATGGCTACCGAAGGCCCCGTTTTGGTACTCGCCGGCGCAGGTGCCGGCAAGACCAAGACCATCGCCGAGCGCATAAGGCACCTCGTCTATAAAGGAGTGGCTCCATCACAAATTCTCGCCATCACCTTCACCAACAAGGCTTCCAAAGAAATGCGTGAAAGGATAGAAAAAGGTTTGCGCGAGGACCCGACGCTCAACTTACCCGTCTCCTTTAATGAACGGCCGTTTGTCAGCACCTTCCACGCACTCGGAGTCCACATTTTGCGCGAGCAGTCGGCGGCGGCTGGACTGACCCGACACTTCAGCATCTTCGACCGCGACGACAGCAAGAAGGCGATCAAAGAGGTGCTGGTAAATCTCGGCCTAGATCCGAAAACTCATGACCCCAATCTCATCATCAGTATTATTTCCAAGGAAAAGGGGCGCGGTATGAACGCCGAAGAATGGTCTGGTGGGGATAGAGGAGGTTATATCGCCGACGTAGTGGCCCAAGTCTGGCCCGCGTATGAAAAGATTTTGAAGAGAGAGAACGCCCTCGATTTCGACGACCTATTACTCAAGACCAATAATCTTTTGCGAGAGAATCGGTCTGTCCGCGAGTATTACCGCCAGGTGTGGCGCTATATTCACATCGATGAGTATCAGGATACCAATAGAGTTCAGTACGAAATATCGCAATCTCTAGTGGGAGAAGCCTCTAATCTCTGCGTGGTCGGAGACATAGACCAAAACATTTATTCCTGGCGTGGCGCGGATATAAAAAACATTCTAGCCTTCGAACAGGATTATCCGGGTGCCACGGTCATCACCTTAGAGGAGAATTATCGCTCGACCAAAACCATTTTGGAAGCAGCCAATACAGTCATCGAGAAGAATAAAATTAGACGCAAGAAAAATCTTTTTACCAACAAAGCCGATGGGGATAAAATCGGTCTCCATGGCAGTCTAGACGAAGTAGGCGAAGCGGGCTTTATCGCATCGAAGGCCGGTGAACTTATTAAAAACGGCACCGGTGCGGACGAAATAGCCGTACTCTACAGAGCGAACTTCCAATCACGCGTCTTGGAAGAAGCTTTCATGAATCTTGGTGTCCCATACCAAATCCTCGGCACACGCTTCTTTGAACGCAAGGAGGTGAAAGATATTATTTCTTATCTACGCGCCTCGCTTAATCCGCAGTCTCTCTCTGATCTTAAACGCATCATCAATGTCCCAGCTCGTGGCATCGGCAAAACCACGATTGTGAAAATTTTCGGCAATAGCGAATCAGACTTGCCACCAGCCATGAAGAGTAAGATTGCCGCCTTCCGCGCGTTGCTCACCAACATTGCGGAAATTTCCAGAACTAAAACTCCGAGCGAAACTATCGCCTTCATCATCAAGGAATCGAGACTCGAGGAAGAATACGGGGGGGAGCATGGTCATGCTTCCGACCGCAAAGAAGACGGTGCGGCCAGACTCGAAAACGCCTACGAATTGGTCAGCTTCGCCTCTCGCTACGACGACCAAGCGCCGGAAGAAGGTATTCTTAACTTTCTCTCTGAAACGGCTCTACAGAGCGACCAGGATGAATTGAAGGAGGAGGTGAAGGCGGTAAGACTGATGACAGTTCATGCCGCCAAGGGTCTTGAATTCGATGTCGTCTTCATCGCCGGACTTGAAGACGGATTATTTCCACATCGGCGTGCCAATGAATCTAATATCAGTCCGGAAGAGGCCGAAGAAGAGAGGCGGCTTTTCTATGTCGCGCTCACGCGCGCGAGGAAAAAAGTTTTTCTTTCTTACGCGCAAGTGCGCACCGTCTTCGGCCGACAACAGGTCAACATGCCATCTGAATTCATTTACGACATTCCGGAACAATTAGTCGAGGACGTGGTCTTTGACAACAGCGGTCTGAAGCGTCGGCCACTACTTGATATAGAATTTTAGTTCGACTACGCTCACTATAAATAAAATATGTACGCGAAGAAATCACTCGGTCAGCATTTTTTGAAATCAGAGAGAGCGCTTACGGTCATTGTTGAGTCTGGGAAAATTGTCCCCGGAGAAACAGTTTTAGAAATCGGCCCTGGTACCGGAGCGCTAACTGAAAAGCTGTTAGCTACTAGCTGTCAGGTCCTAGCTGTCGAGAAGGACGATAATTTATACGAACTACTGAAGAATAAATTCCAGAAAGAAATTTCTTCCGGACAGCTAAATTTAATTCATGATGACATTTTAAAATTTATTGAAAATTCTAAATTAAAAATTGAAAATTATAAACTCATCGCCAACATTCCCTACAACATCACCGGGGCGATACTCGAGAAGTTCCTTTCATCTGATCATCAGCCGGTAAGAATGGTGCTTCTGGTGCAAAAAGAAGTGGCAAAAAGGATTATTGGAGATTCTGGACACGGGGCGTCCAGAATCAAAGAGAGCATCCTCTCTATTTCGGTCAAAACTTACGGTACACCGCGCTACGTTGAGACGGTTAAGGCCGGCTCATTTTCCCCAGCTCCTTCAGTGGACTCGGCCATCATTACTGTCGAGAATATCTCGAAAGTCTTTTTCAACAATTTCAGCGAGAAAGATTTCTTTATTATGCTTCAGGCGGGCTTCCAAGCCAAACGCAAGAAATTTTCTTCAAATCTAGCGGTAATTTGCGATAAGAAAGCGGTCTTGGACGCATTTCATAAGCTTGATTTGGACGAAAACACGCGTGCGGAAGATGTGGGTATAGAAACTTGGCAAAAATTGGCTGAAAATCTGATATAATTTCAAGCAAGATGCGTTGGAATCTTGCATTAGCGTTTTCAGTATCACTTCTCCTCGTCGGATACGCTTCTTGGTCTCGCTTCACCACCGCGAGTACGACCACGCCTAATCTCATTGCCGTGGAATCGCAAGCAACGAATGAGGCTGACTATCAGGAAATTCTCAATGACTTCCTGGAGCCGAAGGCCACTTCTTCCACACCCGTGGTAACACAAGCCCAGCCACTCACCAAGACAGACATGCTTAGCCGAGAGCTTTTCTCGGACTATATAGGACTTGCCGGCAGTGGGCAGGCTACCGAGGGTACCATTACCGCTCTGGCGAATAAGTATGTAGAGAATCTTCCCAAGCTCAATTCAACCGAAGTTGTGAGCTTTTCAGATCTTCGAGTAGTGTCCAATACTAAGGCTAACTTCCAGAAATATGCCGAGGAGTTTGCCGAGATCGAGAACACATTCGCCGAAGCTCTCGGCTCCAATGATTCACCATTAAGTTTCAGCAAAGCATATACTGTGGCCGCCAAAAGCTTGAAAAAAACTGGTGTTCCTTCTGCTCTAACTTCCCAACATTTACAGCTTATCAATAGCTATCTCTTAAGCAGTACAGGAATGGAGGTTCTGTCCCGGATGGATAGCGATCCGACTACTGCCTTCTCCGGCTTGGTAGCAGTGAATGAAGATTTAGAAAAAGAAGCCCAACTTATTAAGAATATTACGGATATTCTTAAGTCAAATGGAATATAATTTAAATAAAATGTTCGCGAAACGTTCATTTACTTTTCTGGTAATTATCTCTCTTCTTTCCGTAAACTTTTTACCCATCTTCACCCCTAGAGCAGAAGCTCAATTCGGAGGAATTGTGCACGACCCTATTATAGGAGCTCTTGTGGCTGCCGAAAAAGTTTACAAACTTGCCAAAGATAAGCTCGATTCCGTGGCAATGATAGCGGCGAGACTAGCAATACAGCAGATAGTAAATTCTACAGTGAGATGGGCGCAGAGCGGCTTCGACGGCAACCCGGCTTATATGACCGACCCACGGCAATATTTTACTGACATGGGTGATGGAATCGCGGGAGACTTTATTGGCGGACCCAAGAGCCCGCTCAATTTCCTTTGTTCGCCATTCCAAACCCAGATACGACTATCACTGCGCAATCAATACCTGCAGGATAATCAGTTCCAATGCACCCTGACTGATGTCGTCGCTAATATTGACGCTTTCTACAATGACTTCAGCCAAGGCGGCTGGGATGGGTGGTTTGCCATGACGCAAAACAGTTCTAACAACCCTTATGGGGCCTATCTCGACGCCCAAATCGAACTGGATTCGCGTATTGCCAGCGCTGCTGGCTTGAAACAGGATCAGCTCAACAGAAGTAGTGGTTTTCTTTCTTGGGAAGAATGCAAGCCAGAATATATTTTGACCCAGCAAGATATAGACAACAGCTACGGAGAATACTATGACAATAATAAAGGCAGGTATTACCAAGCGGGGGATTGTTACGATGACGGATCGGGAAGCAGCAAGACGACGGTGACGCCTGGTCCTATTATCAAAAGCGGACTGGACAAGGTACTGCCTTCCGGCCTAGAGAGCTTAATCACCGTTAACCATATTGAGCAATTAATAGAAGCTTTTGCTACTGGCGTACTCAATAAGTATGTGTTCGGCTCTCAAGGCCTTTTTGGCAAAGGCCCAGGGTTACCTACTGATAGACCGAAGGGTGGTCCGGCGGGGGGTGATCCGGGTAGCGGAGTTGTTGGGGTAGATATAGATGGTGATGGGCTTAATGACATTATCGACAGCGATGGAGACGGAAATATAGATAATTGCCTCTACGATGGTGAGTACCCAAGTTGCAAAGGCTCAAAGGAAGCGGCTGCCAATAGCAGTACGATCTGGGGTTACATCTTCGAAGATACGAATAGAAACGGCACACAAGATAGCGGGGAATCGCGCCCCTCCGGCATAACGGTTCGTATCAAATCAGCAGACGGCGAGACTGAATTGGGTACTAGCCAAACTTATAACGGCCTCTACTCGTTCGCCAATCTGGCAAATGGACAAACTTATAAAGCGGAGGTCATCGTCCCATCCGGTTACGTGACGACCTCGCCCAATGACGTCTCTGTCACGGCCAATCCTCTGGTCCCGAACCAGCCGGTCAAGAACTTTGGCATCGCTCCTGAACAATGATGAAAAAACTTTTACCAAAAATTTCTGGATTCATTCTGACCTTCGCGGTTTTTTTTGCGGTGGGTGGGTTTGTTTTTTATAGCCATCTAGAAGCACATGTAATAGACCCGATCCCAGCAGGTGGATGCCCAGCAGGCCATAGTAAGGTCGACATTGTTGAGGGTGATGTCATAAATTCGTTTTGCGAGGATGGTACACCAGAAGAGGCACAGAACTCGGTCAATAATGCTGTTGGGGCTAGCGGTTTATGGGCCGGGTTAGCAAATGCTGTCGCCTTTATCCCTGGAGTGATTTCTATAGGCATATTGAAAATTGCGAGCCTCCTCACTTATCTGGCTGGCGCTCTCTTGAATCTCGTAGTGCAATATTCTGTTGTTGACATGAAAAAACATTTTGATGAAGCAGATGCTGTCAACAATGCTTGGAAAGTCATCCGGGATGTTTCTAATATGACTTTCATCTTCGTTCTTCTCTACGCGGCTATCAAAACTATTCTTGGAATAGGAACTGACACCAAGAAACTGATCGTCAATATCGTAGTGGTGGCGATACTCGTCAACTTCAGCCTTTTCTTTACCAAATTTGTGATTGATGTTTCGAACGTCCTTGCCGTAACTTTCTACGACGCCATTGCTCCGGGAGCGCTTACTAGCACTGCAACAGGTTTATTGGGTAAAACAGGAATAGCCGACAGCCTAATGCAGCCGCTCGGTGTTCAATCTATTTGGAATACTACGGGCTTAAGTGGGACCAAAATACTCACTGTGGGAGTCATGGGTACTATTGTGACTCTGATCGCCGCCTTCGTCTTCTTCGCCATAGCTATCATGTTTATCATTCGTTTTGTTGTACTTATATTTGTACTGATACTCTCGCCAATCGCTTTCATCGCCTTTATCCTCCCTCAAGCGGAGAAATATCGAAAGCAATGGTCTGAGGCACTTATCGGGCAGGCATTCTTTGCTCCTATTTACTTTATGCTGACTTGGATAGTGATAGTGGTTTCCCGCGGGTTACTTCGGAGCGGTGGCAATCTGAGTCTGGCTGATGCCCTTGGTGGCACAATTGGAGCAGGCGGTCAGGCGCAAGCTCCGACTCCTGAAAATCTCGCAATCTTGATGAACTTTATTATCATGATCGTCCTTCTTATCGCTTCTCTGATAATAGCAAAAGAATGGTCCAACAAAGCCGGTTCTGGAGTAGCGGGGCTAACCAAATGGGCTACTGGTGCGGCGGGGGGAGTAACTTTGGGTATGGCGGGGAGATTTGGCAGAGGTACATTTGGTCGGGCTGGAACAGCTATATCAGAGAATGAAAGGCTCAAAACCGCTGCTTCTAAGGGTGGTGTTGGTGGAATGGCTGCGAGACTTGCCTTGGCCACAACCAGAAAAACTGGTGGCGCAAGCTTTGATGTTAGAGGTAGTGCCCTTGGCGGCCAGCTAGATGCCGGTAAGGCACAAGCAGGCGGGTTTGCAAAAGATCTTAAGGATAAAACGGAAGCTGAAAAGAAATACGCCGATTCTCTTAAACCTTCTGAATTAATTGTCGCAGCAGCTGAACGAAAACTTGAGGAGACAAAGAAAACGGGAAGTGTTGGAGATGTTGCTAGAGCTCAAGCAGAAGTAGACAGAATAAAGGGTGCTAGTGAAGAGGATATACGCAATAGAAAGATTAAAGAATTTAGAGCTCAGGGCCTTAACAAAAAAGCAGCGAGAGCCCAGGTGGATAAACTTGAGGATATGAGATTAAAGAGAATTAATGAACTGAGAAATGCTGGTAAAACAGAAACGGAAGCAAAAGAACAAGCCAAAACAGAAAAAATTGGCTGGGAAGCGGAAAAAGTTAAGGGTCTAGGTGTAGAAAGAAAAGAGGCTTATGCAAAAGAAAAAGAAACTTCGACCACATTAAATATACCGCTACCTAGGGGCAAGGTAATACCATTTAGCTTTTCTGGTCGAGTGGGTATGGTTGGTAAAATTAAGAGAGAAAGACTCGAGGAAGCCATTGCTATTAGAAAGAGTGTTAAAGAAAAGAAACCGGCAGAAAAAATTGCAGAGGAGATAAAAAATCAGAGTGAATCTGCTGCTGATACTAGCGGACCAGAACCAACAGCGCCACCGACACCATCTACTGGAGGAGGAACACCACCAACAACATGAACGAAACAGATAAACTCATAACAGATCAGTTTGATAGATTGCCTAAACCGCTTCAGCAAGCGATTAATACTGTGCCGTGGAAATCTTCGGTTAACGAAATTTCTTTACTTAAAACATTACCTTTAGAGCAGATTGCAACCGTTGAAAGAGAGACCATGTTTATCATCTACGGCTTCGAGAATCCAGATGATTACATTGCAAATATTATGCGCGAAGCGCAAATCGATGAAGCAACCGCCACAGCTATTGCCGAAGAAGTTAATGAGAAAGTGCTTAATGTAATAGCTCTCAAAGCAGAAGAATTTGAGAAGCAAGGTCCGACGACAGTTACTGCATCGGTCCCAGAAATCTCTCCGCACAACCTGCCGATGGTCGAACCGGGGGGGACGGTGCATGATGTACCACACACAGAACCAACGACTAACGACCAACGACTAACGACAGAAAGCCAGAAACAATCTTGGGTACGAAAACCGTGGAATGCGTCAGTGCCCACCTATAAATACCCAGGCGGGAAAGACCCGTACCATGAGCCACTACAATAACCGCCTATTGTAGTGGCGAATAACGAATGATGAATAAGGAATAATGAATGAACTCGACATTCAGATAAAAAAGATTGAAAAATTCCAAGACTTAGATGCTTGGAAAGAGGGTCACAAGCTTGTCATAGAGGTATACAAAATTTCTCGTCTATTCCCCAAAGAAGAATCCTTCGGCCTTACTAGCCAGATCCGGCGCGCGGTAGTCTCAGTTACTTCTAATATTGCAGAGGGATTTGGCAGGCAATCATATAAAGACAAGAATAACTTTTACCAAATGGCTTTTGGCTCTATAATTGAAGTGCGGAATCAATTGCTTATTTCAAGAGATGTTGGTTACATAAATCAGTCAAATTTTGAGACTCTTGATAACCAGGCAATAAAAGTTGAGAAAATCTGCAGAGGACTAATTAAAAAAATCTCGTGAATTCTATTCATAATTCCTTATTCTCTATTCCTTATTCATTATTCATTATTCGTTATTCATCCCCATGAGATTCCAAGTCCCACAATTTATCGAAGTAGAAGACAAGATTTTCGGCCCTTTTACCTTCAAGCAGTTCATCTATCTGGCCGGCGGGGTCGGTGCGGCGGTCGTGCTCTACACTCTTCTACCTAAATTCCTGGCCATTTTACTTGCCTTGCCTATACTCGTCTTCGCCGCCGCGCTCACTTTCTATAAGCCAAACGATAAACCATTTATCCACTTAGTCGAAGCCTTTTTCAATTACACTCTCACTAATAAGCTTTATATTTGGAAAAAGGAAGATAAACCAATAAACAATAGACAAGAAACAATGAACAATAAGCCCTTGGAGCAGGTTTACGTCCCCAAGCTTTCTGAATCTAAGTTAAAAGATCTGTCGTGGAGTCTGGATATCAAAGAGAATCGGAATCCTGTAACCCAGGATTCCGATTCTCTGACCAACAACTAACAACCGGCGACCTACAACATGAAGCAATTCAGGTTCCGCGAATGGAAAGTGTACCAAGATGCCCATAGACTTTTCTCCCTCCTTTTAAAAGTAGTTAAGAAGTTACCGAAAGAATATAGATTTGAACTAGGAAGTCAGCTTGTAAGATCCAGCTCATCTATCCTCCTAAATATTGCTGAGGGTAGCGGGAAACAATCAGAAAAAGAGCTTAATAGGTTTATCGAAACAGCACTTGGCTCCGCCTACGAAACTCTGGCAAATATCGATATTCTTAGGTTTAATAATTTGATTGAGGAAAAAGATTTTGGGGACGCACAACAAATAATTACTGATATTTGCAGTCAACTTGGCGCTTTTAAGAAAAAGTTGGATTTATGAGTAAGCTGTTGGTAGTAGGTTGTCGGTTGTAGGTTATAATAAACGCATGGCTGCGGCAACTAACGCTACTCAAGAGTTTGTTCCTATTAAAGAAGTTCGAGATGGCATCGTCATCCTTAAGGACGGTGGCATGCGCGCCATCCTGCTCTGCTCCTCGCTCAACTTCTCGCTCAAAGGGGAGGATGAGAGGAACGCGATCCTGCTCCAGTTCCAAGACTTTCTCAACTCGCTCGACTTTTCTATCGAGATATTAGTTCAATCCCGCAAATTAGACATCCGCCCTTACCTCGCGCTCCTCGAAGCGCAGGAGGGTAAGCAGACCAACAGCCTGCTGAAGATTCAGGTACGGGAATATATCGAGTTCATCAAGAATTTCACCGAGAATACCAATATTATGACCAAGCACTTCTTCATCGTGGTGCCTTATAGCCCATCTACACTCGGATCGGCCACAGCGGGAGGGGTGCTCTCGAGCCTGGGCCTGGGTAAGAAGGAGACTCCAGCAATCAAAGCGGAGAAAAAGGAGGGAAGCTTCGATGAGAGTCGAAGTCAGCTCGAAGAGCGCCTTTCGGTAGTCGAGCAAGGACTGGTGCGCACGGGTATTAGAATCGCGAGATTAGGAACTGAAGAGGTTATAGAACTATTTTATAAAGCATTCAATCCCGGAGAAACCGAAAAACCGATTAAGATAAATTAGTATGAGTATTTTTGATAAAATTTTAGGGAAAAAGGAGAAGGAACAAGAGATTAGTTCCATCTTGCCTCAAGAAATCTTTGAAGCTGGAGTTTTGGAGCTTAAAGATATCATCGCTCCATCGGCGCTGAAGGTTACACCTAAGGAGATTAACCTGGGCGAGAAAATCTTGCGCAGTTTCTTCGTCATCTCGTATCCGCGCTTCCTCTCGGAAGGCTGGTTCTCCCCGATAATCAATATGGATAAGGTCTTCGACGTCGCGATCTTCGTTCACCCGATCGAGACTTCAAAAGTTTTGCACCAATTCCAACGCAAGGTCGCCGAGGTCCAGAGTCAGATCCACACAAGGGAAGAGAAGGGCTTGGTGCGCGACCCGATGCTCGACGTCGCCTACCAGGACCTCGAGAACCTGCGCGACCAGCTCCAACAAGCGCAGGAGAAACTCTTTGACGTCGGGCTCTATATCACTATTTATGGCGACTCTGACTCCGAGCTCGATAAGGTCGAAACCGAGATTAAGAGTAT